>NZ_JBKJFM010000129.1:0-18092 GCF_046614825.1 Streptomyces nanhaiensis | reverse complement strand
GCACCGCCCCCGCCGCCGCCCCGGCCGCCGCGCCGCCCAGCGCCCCGGCCTCCGCGCCGGGCGAGGACCGGGACCACCGCAGGGACGTGCTCGCGTGAGCGGCCCGCCCGCGTGAGACTCCTCCCATGAGGCTTTTCACCGCCGTGCTGCCGCCGCCCCCCGCCGTCGCGGAACTGGCCGGGGAGGTGGAGCGGCTGAGGGGACTGCCCGGCGCGGACCGGCTGCGCTGGGCCCTCCCCGAGGGCTGGCACTTCACACTCGCCTTCCTGGGCGAGGTGGACGACGACCTGCTGCCCGCGCTGTGCGAGCGCCTGGAGCGCGCCGCCCACCGCCACCACCCCTTCGAGGTGCGGCTGGCCGGGGGCGGCCGGTTCGGCGACCGGGTGCTGTGGGCCGGGGTGGACGACGGCCGCGAGCCGCTGCGGCGGCTGGCCGACTCCGTCACCGCGGGCGTCAACCGGGCCGGGGTGCCGACCGACGACCGCCCCTACAAGCCGCATCTGACCCTGGCCCGCGCCGGCCGCCGAGGGCCGGGCCCGGACCTGCGCCCCCTGGCGGCGGCCCTGGAGGACTTCGCGGGAAGCCCCTGGCGGGCGGAGGAGCTGACCCTCGTACGCAGCCGGCTGCCCCGCTCCGGGGTGCCCGGGGAGCATCCCCGCTACGAGACGCTGGCGGCCTGGCCGCTGGGCCACTGACGGGCCGCCGAAGGGCCACTGACGGGTCGCCGACGGGCCGCAGACCGGGCCGCCGAAGGGCTCCCGGCCGGGCGGGCTACCGTTGGGGCGTGGACCCGAAGACCCGTACCCGCATCGTCAGCGGGGCCCTGGTGCTCATGCTCGCCGTGGTGATGCTGGCGGCCCTCATCGGCTGAGAGGGCCGCCCGGGCGGCGGTGCGATCGTACGAACGGCCTCCCGGCCGCCACGGAGGACGGCCGTCCGCCCCGCCGGGCGGCGGGGCGGACGGCCGTGGGCGTCAGGCGCCCGCACAGTGCGGGCGCACCGGGCGCGTCACCGGGCTCGCCGCCCGGAGCGTCACCAGGCGAACGCCTCCGGGGACGGCCCGGGGCCGGGGAAGATCTCGTCCAGCGAGGCCAGCAGCTCCTCGCTCAGCTCCAGCTCCACCGCGCGCAGCGCCGAGTCGAGCTGCTCGCGCGTGCGCGGGCCGATGATCGGGCCGGTGATGCCTGGCTGGGCCAGGTGCCAGGCCAGGGCCACCTCGCCGGGCTCCAGACCGTGCTTGTCCAGCAGGTCCTCGTACGCCTGGACCTGGTCGCGCAGTCCGGGGTTGTTCGCCAGCGCCTGCGACGAACGGCGCTCGGGGTTCTCCCGCTCCTTGCGGAGCACGCCGCCCAGCAGGCCCCCGCCCAGCGGGGACCACGGGATGACGCCGAGGCCGTAGCCGCGCGCCGCCGGGATGACCTCCATCTCGGCGCGGCGCTCGACGAGGCTGTACTTGCACTGCTCGCTGACCAGGCCGAGGCGGCCGGTACGGGCGGCGGCCTCGTTGGCCCGGGCGATGTGCCAGCCGGCGAAGTTGGACGACCCGACGTAGAGGATCTTGCCCTGCTGGACCAGGACGTCCATCGCCTGCCAGATCTCCTCCCACGGCGTGTTCCGGTCGACGTGGTGGAACTGGTAGAGGTCGATGTGGTCGGTGCGCAGCCGCTTCAGGCTGGCGTCCACGGCGCGGCGGATGTTCACCGCGGACAGCTTGTCGTGGTTGGGCCAGACGTCGCCGTCCGTGGCCGCCATGTTGCCGTACACCTTGGTGGCGAGGACGACCTTGTCGCGGCGGTCGCCGCCCTTGGCGAACCAGTTGCCGATGATCTCCTCGGTGCGGCCCTTGTTCTCGCCCCAGCCGTAGACGTTGGCGGTGTCGAAGAAGTTGACGCCCGCGTCGAGCGCGGCGTCCATGATGGCGTGGCTGTCGGCCTCCTCGGTCTGCGGACCGAAGTTCATCGTGCCGAGGACCAGGCGGCTGACCTTGAGACCGGTGCGTCCGAGCTGCGTGTACTTCATGGGTACCAGCCAACGTGCTGGAGTGGGCTCGAAGCAAGAGCGGCACGGCCGGAGCACCCGACCTCCGGAAACCGCCGCGCGGGGTCCGGCCCCGGTGCGGCACGACCGAAGGGCCGGACCCCGCGCGGCGGGCCCGCGCCGTCAGGGCGCGTCGGCGACGACGAGTTCGGTGGCGGTGATGTCGGGCCGCAGACGGGCGAGCAGCTCCAGGACGGTTCCGCCCGCCTCCGCGGTGTGGCCGGCGCCGGTGCCGGGGCAGCCCAGGACGACCATCACCGCCTCGGTGGTGTCGTCGAGGAGCTGGAAGTCGGCGCTGTCGCAGTCGCGGCGCCCCAGCCAGGCCATGGGCCGCAGCTCATCGCCGTCCCGGCCGCCGTGGAGCCCGTAGACCAGGTCCCCCTCGGGAACGGGCCTGGAGCGGTCCGAGAAGGCGGGGACCATGCGCAGTCCGGCGGGGGCGCGGGTGATGAGCATCCGCGCGCCCCCGGTGTCGTCCGCCCGGTGCAGGCCGATGCCGCCGCCGTGCTCCATGGTGGCGGCGTTGACGGCGTCGACGACGGGCCCGTGGGAGCGCCAGCCGCGCTCGGCCACGGTGCGCCGCAGCCTCTCCCCGGCCGGGACCGTGCCGGGGTGGCCCAGCGCCGCCAGCAGCTCCCGGTACCCGGGCGGGTGCTCGCCGCCGCCGAACGCCGCGGCCTCCCCGGCGCCGATACCGGTCCCGGACAGCAGGGGCCGGCCGGACTTCAGGGACCACACCCGGGGGTGGCGCAGCCCCAGGTCGCGGGCCGATGCGGAAAGCAGGACGTTCAAGGCTGCCTCTCTCGTGGAGTCTCGTGGCGTCTCGTGGAGTCTCGGTGCGGACGGACCGGCGCCGGCGGGACCCCGTGCCCTCACCGGGTGCGGACCCCGCTTCGTCCCGGGCATACTGCCGTGCCGCCCGGGCACCGCCGAACCGGCGCCCGGGCGGCACGGCCGTCAGCTCCCCGGTGCGGCCTCCCGCCGGTTCCCGCCCCGCCGCGACAGGGCCCAGCCGATCACCAGCAGGGCCAGCGCGTACCCGAGCTGGAGGACGCCGAAGGTCAGCGCCAGCAGCCCCAGCAGTACGGCGATGGCGATTCCGAACACCCTGGGGGCGCCGGCCTTGAGCCGTGCGTAGACGACCGCGGAGAACAGGTAGAGCAGGAAGAAGTTCTGCCCCGCGACGGTCAGCAGGTCCGACAGCGACAGCAGGTCGGACGCCGTCGCCAGTGCCATCAGGCTGAAGACCGCGACGCACACCGCCACCGCGTTGCGCGGGGGCGTGCCGGCCGACCGGCTCAGCCTGGCCAGGGGACGCGGCAGCAGCCCCTCGCGGGCACTGGACATCACCAGCCGGGAGGCGGCCCACACCGCGCCCACCAGATTGGCGGCGATGATCACCACGCCCAGCACCGACACCACCCAGGCCAGGTTCGGGGCGGCGGCCGACACCACGGCGTGGATCGGGGAGGAGGCCGCCTTGGGGTCGTCCTCCGCCAGCCGCGTCTGGACCGCCCACGCCAGCAGGACGTAGAGGGTCGTGACGACGAGGAAGCTGATGACCACCACCCGGGGGAAGTCCCTGCGCGGGTTGGCGTACTCCTCGGTGGTGAAGGAGAGCATCTCCCAGCCGGTGAACGCGAAGAACACCGCTCCCAGCGCCGCCACGCCCAGCGCGAGCTCCTCCGGCCGGGCCGGCGGCAGGTGCTCCACGGGATCGCCGCCGGACAGGCCGAGCACCGCCGCCGCGAGCAGTCCGGCCGTCATGAGCAGCGCCAGGACGATCTGGATGCGCGACGACACCGATCCGCCGATCGCCACCGACAGGCCGGCCAGCGCCAGCAGTCCGATCGCCGCCGCCCAGGCCGGGACCCCGTGCAGACCGGGGATCTGCTGGAAGTAGAAGCCGCCGGTCAGGGCGATGGCCGGGATGCCGAGGCCGAAGGTGCCCAGGAGCATGACCTCCACGCCGGCCGCCCAGGAGCGGCCGAACCCGGCCTGGACGAAGCCGGCGACGCCCCCGGCGCCGGGCAGGTCCGCGCCCAGCCGGGCGAAGACGATCAGCAGCGGGACGGTGACGGCGGCGGCCACGAGCCAGGCGTAGAGGGCGGCCTGGCCGGTCTGGTGGTAGGCGATGCCGGGTGAGACGAGGGCGCCGCTGCCCACCACGATGGTGATGGCCAGCGCCACGGCCCCGGGCAGGCGCAGATGGCCCGCCATCCGCGTGGGGGGCCCGGCGTCCGCGCCCCCGGCCGCCCCGCCCGCGGCCTTCGTGCCGTGCGAACCGGTCACGCCGCGGATTCCCGTGCGACCGGGGTGGGGTGCGGGTGCTCGCCGTCGGCCAGGAACGTGGTCTCGGCCGTACGGCCGTCACGCGGGCGGATCATGTAGACCGCGCCCTCCGGGCCGGCCAGCGAGCCGTGCACGGTACCGGCGGGCAGCGTGATCCAGGTGCCCGCCGGGCAGTCGCGCTCCTGGTAGGCGCCCGCCGCGTCCCAGAAGAGCAGGGCGCTGCCCCGCAGTATGAACAACTCCTCGTCCAGACTGTGGTGATGCCAGTTGTGGACCTTGCCCGGCTGGTCGTTCTGCAGCTCGAAGCTGCCCTGGTGCGGCAGGAGTTCGGTGAGGTCGGCCGGGACGGCGGGGGCCGTGCGGCTGTCGAATCGGGGGCTCATGCGGCGGTCTCCTAGGCGTTGTCGGCGTGCTGTGCTTCGTGCCTGACGTGCAGGGGGCAGCGCGTCCCCCGGTCGTGAGGCGTGTTGTCGTCGTCCAGGAAGTACTGGGCCCACTCCAGGTTGCCCGGCTTGCCGTAACTGCCCAGGAGCGGACTGGCGGGGACGTCGTCGTAGGCGGCCAGGCGGCCGCGGATGATGGTACGGGCGTTGCGTCCCTGCCTGGAGTCCTCGGAGATGTCGTCGAAGACGAAGCGGGGCTGGAAGGTGATCGCGAGGTCCTCGAAGTAGCGGCTGTTGCGTCTGCGGTGGGCCGGGGTGTTGGCGACGACGAACATCGGCATCCCGGCGAAGACGAACTCCCACTCGGGGTCCTCGGTGTCCGGCGGGATGTCCGCCGGCCAGGGGGTGGTGTCCAGGTCGTGCACCCCCTGGAGCAGGTCCCACACCAGGGTGCGGAAGCCCTCCACGTCGCGGGCGCGGTCCTCGTCGGTGGTCTCGAAGAACGCCACCAGGGAGGTTCTGCGGCCCAGTTCGGGAGCGAGGGCGACGAAGTCGCCGAGTGCCGCCGCGAGCCGCCGGGCGAGGCCGTCCCCCCGTTCCAGGAACGAGAAGCGCAGGGTGGCCTTGCGCAGCGCGTCCACGCCGAAGACGCACGGGAAGAGGGCGCTCTCGTCGAGCATGCGCTTGCGGAACCGCTCGACGGCGTCCGCCTCCCACGCCTTCTCGCGGGGCTGCCGCGGGTCGCACACCAGAGGCGTGGTCAGCGGAAGGGCAGATGGCTCGGAAAAGGAGATTGAAGCGGAATCGGTCATCTGGATACCCCCCGTTGCGTATTGACAGGACGGTGCCGCCGGAATCCCGTCGGGGATTCTCCGCCGAAGTGCCGGTGGCGCCGAGATGGTTTCAGTACAGCCGTGGGAGGGAGGACTGTTTATTGAGCCAAACACCGTCTTTTTTCAGCCACTCCGGTGGGTGTGCACGGTCGGCTGAGAGCGCGTCCAGCGCGCTGAACACCGTTGCCGTAAGCCCGTGTTCGCAGGGGGATGTCCGGATCCGGTGCCTTTTTCGGTCGCGGTTGAAACAGGCATTCCGGAGCTCCGGTGTATGTCCGTCATCATTCCGGAGTCACGCTTGCCTGTTTTTCGCCGTCCGCCGCGGCGACCTTCCGGAAACCTCCGGAAAACTCTTCGCCGCTGCCGGGGGATTCCGGGGCGAAGGGGAGCGGAATTCAGTGTTCCACGGTGGCCGGCTCGGCCCGGCGGGCGCGGGGCGCACCCGGCTGGGCCCCCACCGCGCCCGCGCCGTACGGGCCGCCCACGCCCCACGCCCGGTGCAGCGCGCCGGCGAAGGCCGCGGCGATGCGGTGCTCGCCGGAGGCGGTGGGGTGGGTGCCGTCGTAGGTGTCGCGGGCCGGGTCCCAGTCGTGCGGCGGCACGGCCGTCAGCAGCGGCGAGGAGGGAGTGGACAGCTCGGCCGCGGCCCGGGCCAGCAGCCCGTTGAAGCGCTTGCACTCGGCGGCGAAGAAGGCGTCGTGCCGCGCCCGTGTGTTGGGGATCACCGGCAGCAGCGCCATCCGTACCCGCGGCTCGGCGGAACGGGCCTCGGCGACGAAGCGGCGGACGTTGGCGGCGGTGGCGTCGGAGCCGGTGTAGAAGCCGAGGTCGATCAGGCCCAGGAAGACCAGCAGGGTGTCGGCGCGGTGCTCGCGCACCGCGCCGCCTATCACCGGCGCCATGTGCAGCCAGCCCTCGCCCCAGCCGGCGAGGTGGCGGCGGGCGGCGGCGGGGAAGGCGGGGTCGGCGTAGTCGTGGGAGACCGGGGCGTCGGCGGCCTTGTCGTACAGCGCGTCGCGCGGGCCGACGATCTCGTACGCGGTGCCGTGCGGCCCGCAGGTGCGCTCCAGGTGCCGCCACATGCGGTGGCGCCAGGTGTGCTCCCCGGCGCTGCCGATGGTCATGGAGTCGCCGACGAAGAGCACGCGCATCCGCTCATCTTCCCGGAAGGCGGCCGTGACCTGCGACGTGACGCCCGTCACCCGGCGGCGCCGGCCGTCTCGCGGGCCGGGAGGGCGCGCCGCCGACGGGCGACAGAGTCCGGCAAGGTGGGCATAGCGCAAAAATCTTCTCCATTCGCATTTGAGGGGTTCGAACGAAGATGATGGATATTGGCTCCGATAATCGCCTTCGGTGTGGAGCGGTCGAAAATGGATCCAGAATGGCCGGTGCGCGGCGAAGCGGTGTCATGATCTTTTCCGCGGGGAAGGGGGATCGAGAATTTTTCTTCGCCCCCTGGTTCTCCCGTGTCGCATGTGTATACTCCGGTGGGCAAGCATGTCGCGGCCCCTTCCTGACCAGTAGGGGCGGTGGTTGATCCTCGCGTCCGCAAAGCGGGCATATGGAAAAAGCCAGGGGGAAACATGCAGAAAGCCAGTCCCGGTGGCAGAGCCTTGTCTGCGCCGGCATTAGTTCACCGGACGGGACCGACCATCCCGCCGAAAGTGGGCGAGAATCCCTTAAACGGGCTCTTGGGCGTGCTGTCGGACGGCCCTTCTTCTCTGTGATCCACCGATTCGCTTGACGGCGGGCGAGTGCCGCCTCGGCTCGCGGTGATCTCCAACCTGACTGTTCAGCCGGCCTCACGGTTCGTGGACTGCCGCATGTGCATGCGGCCTCCTGCCGAGGGTCGGCGCCGAGTGGACGCCCGGCGCGCATTTCGCAGGGTATTCCATTTCCGACGGTGATGTGTTTCATTTCTGGTAGGCGGGGGAAGCTTTCCCGGGGCCCTCGCCGATCGGCTGACCTGTACTGGTGAAAAGGCTTTTCCGTTCCCTTGCGTGACGCGCGTAGCGTCCGCAGGACAGGCCTGCCCCGATGCATTCCGCGGAATGCCGGGAGCCGTGTCTCCCCCAAGACTTGCCCGGTGGTACCCGCCGGGCATGGCCGGACCCGTTCAATCGGTTCGGACGTACCACCACGCAAAACCCCGAGTGTTTTCCCTTGTGAGCCTGAGAAACAGGAGGAAAGAAATGGAGCAGAAGGTCGCCGCCTTCATGAACGAGCAGGACTTCGGCCCGCTGGAGCAGGGCTACCAGGACGACAACCCGGGCCCGGTCCTGGCCACCCCGGGTGCCGTCGCCACCTGCTGGTACGTCGGCGGTGCCGTCGTCGGCGCCGGCTCCGTGGTGGGCGCCTACGTCACCGGCCGCATCGTCGGCTGACCTGTCGTACGACAGTCGATTCCCGAAGGAGAGTGGAATGAGCAAGATCGTTGAGAGCGTCGTCGCCGTCACCCCCGAGGAGCTGACGGACGAGGTCCACGGTGAGTTCGGCGCGGTGATGCCCATCCAGGCCACCCCGGGTCTGGTCGCCTTCGGCGTGGGTTTCGCCGGCGGTGCCGCCGCCGCGTGGGTCACCGTCCAGGCGTACGAGGCCGGTCGCACCGCCGGCTGAGCCGTCCCGCCACTGAGTGAGTGGCATCTGTTCGGAGGCCCCACGGGCTTCTGAAGGAAACTTCCGGGGGCTGTCCTCCGGGAGCTGAGAGAGCTGCCGGGCCGCGGCGGAATCGCGGCCCGGCAGCCCTCGTAACCCTACCCTCGGCTGGCTCGACGCAGAGGAAAGCCTCGGCATGAAGATCCTAAAGAAGATCTCTTCTTCGCTGTTCTCACCGATTCCGATTTCCAGGGACCGCGCCATAGGTGTTTCGGAACGCCTCGCCGCTCTCTCCAGTCTCTCTTCTTCCCTGGAATATCTTCACCAGCATCGGAATCTGGGTCCGGGTGGTCTCAACGACTGGGAGATCATGAAGCAGACCCCGGAGAGCAGGGTCCCCGCCATCCAGAAGCTCACCAACGCCGTGAGCGGCAGGCGCACCACCCTGGCCCTGCACGCGACGCGCGTGGCCTGCAGCCTGGGGATGCTCATGCCGGGGAACGGCAAGTGGCGGGCCGCGGGCAACCTGTACCTCGGAGCCACCACCACGCTCCTGCAGGCCCGCCACCGCTACGGCACGGACGGCTCCGACCAGGTCGCCACACAGGTGCAGGCGGTCACCGGCCTGGCCCGGCTGTCGAACAGCCCGCAGGTCAAGGACGCCCTGATGTGGTACCTGGCGCTCCAGGCCAACATGTCCTACGCGGCGTCCGGCTGGACGAAACTGGCGGGGACCAAGTGGCGGGACGGCTCGGCCCTGCCCGGCGTGATGCGGACCCGCACCTACGGCTTCGAGCGCGCCTACCGGCTGACCCAGCGCTACCCCCGGTCCAGCAAGGTCCTGCAGCACGGGGTCCTGGCCATGGAGTGCCTCTTCCCGGTCGTCTACCTGGCCGGCGGGCGGCTGACCCGGCCGATGATCGGTGCGGCCGGCAGCTTCCACGTCGCCAACGCCTTCGTCATGGGACTGGGCCGGTTCATGACCGCCTTCCCCGCGATGCACCCCATGATCGCCTACACGACCGCGCCGCGGACGCTCCCGGCGGTGGCCGGCCGGGACGACCGGATGGTCAAGACCGCGCTGGCGCTGCTGGCCGGCGGCGTCGCGGGAGCGGCCGTGCTGGCCACCCAGCGGCGCGCCCGGGCCGTGGAGGGGTGGCCGATGTCCCGCACCGTCACCACCCGGTGCGGCAACGTGCTGCAGTACGACACCGGTGGCCGCGACATCGCCGACCGCCCGGTCCTCGTCTTCAACCACGGCCTCGCCTCGACCTCCGAGCACTTCGCGTGGATGGTCGAGCGGCTGGCGTTCGACTCCGGCCAGCCCGTGGTGACCTACTCCCGCGCCGGCTACGGCCCCAGCCGCCGGGTGAAGGACGCCCCCTACAGCCTGCAGGAGTCCGTGGACGACCTGGAGGACCTGATCCGCCACGCCCTGCCGGAGGACCGCAAGGTGGTGCTCGTCGGGCACTCGCTGGGCGCGGACCTGAACCGGCGGGCCGCGGAGCGGCTCGGCGACCGGCTGGCCGGTGTGATCTACCTCGATCCCACGCACCCGGGGCAGCTCGTGCGGTCGGGCAAGCAGAAGAAGGGCAGCGAGCTGTTCACCGGCTCCATCAAGGACATGGCGCGCTGGACGAGGCTGGGCTGCGGCGCGCTGATCGGGCGTCCCCGCTGGGTGGACGACCTGCCCTACCCCTACCGGGAGAAGGTGTTCTCCCTCTACACCGACTCGCGGCTGTGGACGGCCGCGGAGCGGGAGTGGGAGGTGGTCCGCCGTGAGTTCGAGAACTACGACGGCGAGCTGGCGCCGGTGCCCGCCCCGGGCCTGGTCGTCGCCGCGCAGGTGACCGTGGACATCGATCCGGAACAGCTGCTGATGTACCACGACATCGCCCGCTCCCACCAGGCGGCCGGCCGGCACGGCGAGGTCACCGTCGTGGAGCGCGCGGGGCACGACTCGATCCTGACCAACGCGCGTCACGCGCGTACCGCCGCGGACCTGATGGCGGCCTTCGTGGAAGAGCACTGCATGCCGCGGACCGCGGCGGACGCCACGGCCCCGGCCGGGAGACTCCCCGCGAAGCAGGGGAAGCCCGAGAAGGAGGACGAGCAGAAGTGAACCCCACCGCATTCATCAAGGACGCCTTCACCGGCCCCGGTGCCGTGACACGTCTCGCGGGCGCGGCCCTGCTGGTGACGACGCTGGCGGCGCAGCACCCGAACGCGGCCTTCGAGCGCGCGCGGGAGAAGGACCTGTTCTCCCTCGTGCCGAACTGGAAGTTCTTCGCGCCGAACCCCGCGACACACGACTACCACTACCTTTACCGGACCCTCGACGAGAACCGTGAGACATCCGCCTGGATCGAACTCGAACTGATCCAGAACCGCAAGATGAGCCAGGCGTTCTGGTTCTCTTCCCGCCGGACCGAGAAGGCCGTGTTCGACATCTGCAGCGCCATTCTCAAGAACATCTCCAAGGGGGAGGACCCGACCGGTTCGCCGCCCTTCCGGGTCCTGGCCGAATTCATCAGGAAGCAGATCAGGGACTCGCCGAACGTTTCCGACGTGCGTGGTTTCCAGTTCGCCGTGGTCCGCGCCGCCGGCCACGACGACAGCGAGGAGCCGGAGGTCCTCTACGTCTCCACCTACCAGGCGATGGACCCCGTCACCCCGGCCTTCCTGCAGGCCGCCTGAGACCGGCACCCCGCCGCGGGGACCGCCACCCACAGAGAAACGGAGAACCATGACGATCGCGGACATCGGCTACGGCAAACAGTTCGAGGGCTGGTACGACCGTGTCTTCCAGGACGACGCCGCCACCCGGGCCACCGTCGAGGCCCTGGCGGGATTCCACCCGGATCCCGCCCGGGGCACCTTGGAACTCGGCGTCGGCACCGGCCGGATCGCACTGCCGCTGTCGCACCGCGTCGGTCCGGTCACCGGTGTGGACTCCTCGCAGGAGATGCTGGCGGCACTGGAGAAGAAGGCCGATCAGGGGGAGGTGGTCGCCGAGCTGGGGGACATCCGTACCTACCGCGGCGACCGCCTGTACGGCCTGGTCTACTGCGTCTGCTCCACGCTCGCGCTGATCCTCGACCCCGAAGGACACCGGGAGGCCGTCGCCCGTGCGGCCGAGCACCTGCGGCCCGGCGGCCGGCTGCTGATCGAGACGCACAACCGCCCGGGCATCGTGGCCCAGCACCAGGGCCTGGCGCGCACCACGATGTTCGTGCCCTACCCGGAGCCGAACACCGGCATCCAGATGCATGCCACGCTCCTGATGGAGAACCAGCTCTGGCACGTTTCCACCGTGTGGTTCGAGTCGGACGGCACCCACCGCATCGGCACCGAGACCGTGCGGCTGCTCACCCCCGACGAGGTGGACGACTACGCGCGGGCCGCCGGGTTGCAGCCCGAGGGCCGGTACAGCGACTGGCAGCGGACCGACTACGTGCCCGAGGCCGGTCTGTTCATCACGTCCTACACCAAGCCGGCATGAACCTCAGGGAGATAGTCCGCCGCCACAAGGCCCTGCTGATCGCCGGCGTCGGCATGGGACTGCTCGGCGCGGCGGCCACGCTCGCCCAGCCGTGGATGCTGGGCCGGTTGATCGAGGCGGTGTCCCTGGACAAGGGGATCGCCTGGCCCATCACGCTCATCGCGCTGTTCTTCGTCGCGGACGCGGCGCTGGGCGCGGGGCACGCCTACGCGATCGGCCGGGCCGGCGAGAACATCGCGTTCGACGCCCGGCGTGTCCTGGGCGGTCGCCTGCTGCGCAGTCAGGTCCCCTACTTCTCGCGCCTGGAACACGGTGACGTCTTCACGCGCACCGTCTCCGACACCTCCGTGGCGTGTCTGATCATCGCGCAGGCGCTGGCCCAGGTGATCACCTCCGTGTTCATGGTGGTCGGCAGTGTGGTGCTGATGGCCAGGCTCGACTGGAAACTGCTGCTCACCACGGCCGGCTGCCTCGGACTGGCCAGTGCCATCGCACTGCTGCTGGCACGCCGGGTGCGCGTCGCCGCCCTGCAGAACCGTGAGGACATCGGCGCGTTCGGCTCGGGTCTGCAGCGGGTGCTCGGCGCGATCACCACGGTCAAGGCCTCACGCGCCGAGGAGCGGGAGACCGGGGAACTGGCGCGGCTGGCCAACCGGGCGCGGCGCAGCGGGATCCGGGTCGCCGGGCTCAGCGCGCTGCTCACCCCGACGATGAACGTCGGCACGCAGCTCTCGCTGGCCGTCGTCATCTCCTGGGGAATGGCCCGGGTGGCCACCGGATCGCTGTCGCCCGCCGACCTCACGTCGTTCGTGATGTACCTCTTCTACCTGGTGGCGCCGCTGGTGATGCTCTTCATGTCGATCGGTCAGATCCAGCAGGGCCGCGCCGCCGTCCAGCGGGTGACGGAGCTGGGGTCGATCCCGCAGGAGGAGCAGGAGGAGCAGGAGGAGGACGCCGGGCCCGGGACGGCAAAGTCCGGGACCTCCCGGGAGCGGGAGCCTGCCGGGGAGGCGGTGCCCGCAGTCGGTTTCGAGGGCGTCGACTTCTCCTACCAGGAGGGCGTCCCGGTGCTCAGGGGCGTCTCGTTCACCGTGCCTGACCGCGGTCTGACCGCGATCGTCGGTTCCTCCGGCGCGGGCAAGACGACGCTGTTCCAGCTCATCGAGCGCTTCCACCACCCCGACGCCGGCACGGTCCGGATCGCGGGCCGGGACGTCGCCGGCCTCCGGCTGGCCGAACTGCGTTCGATGGTCGGCTACGTGGAGCAGGACGCTCCGCTGCTGCGCGGCACGATCCGGGAGAACCTGACGTACGCCAACCCCGACGCCGACGACGCCGAGATCGCCCGCGCGCTGCGGCTGGCCAGCCTGGACGGCTTCGTCGCCGAACTGCCCGACGGGCTCGGCACCGAACTCGGCGAGCGCGGCGCGGGACTGTCCGGCGGCCAGCGGCAGCGCCTCGCCATCGCCCGCACGCTGCTGCAGCGGCCGGAGGTGATCCTGCTGGACGAGGTCACCGCGCATCTGGACAGCGACACCGAGGCGGCGCTGCGCGACGCGATCACGGAAGCCGCCCGCGAGTGCGCCGTGCTGGCCATCGCGCACCGCCTGTCCACCATCGTGCGGGCCGACCGCATCATCGTGATGGAGGAGGGACGGGTGCGGGCGGTCGGCACCCACCAGGAGCTCATGGAGAACGACGAGGTGTACCGCAGGCTCGCCGGCCGGCAGTCCGCCGCCGAGGGTGTGCTTGCATGACGCGTGCCGACATCGCCGTCGTCGGCAGCGGGCCGAACGGCCTGGCCGCCGCCGTCACCCTGGCGCGTGCCGGCCTGACCGTGCACGTCCACGAGCAGGCCGGCACCATCGGCGGCGGTCTGCGCGGCGAGGCCCTGTTCGACTCCGGGGTGCGGCACGACGTCTGCGCGGCCGTGCACCCGATGGCGGCCGCGTCGGCGTTCTTCCGCGAGTTCGACCTCGAGTCCCGCGGCGTCCGGATGCTGCAGCCGCAGGTCCCCTACGCGCATCCGCTGGACGACGGCGCCGCGCTCGCCCACCGCGATCTCGAGGAGACCTGCGAACGGCTCGGCCCGGACGGGCGGCGCTGGCGGCGGTTGATGGCACCGCTGGTGCGGCACAGTACGGGAGTGACCGACTTCCTGCTGTCCGGCCAGCGGTCCCTGCCGCGCGACCCCGCCGTCCCGCTGCTGCTCGGTCCGCGCGTGCTCGGGCACCTCCTGCGGGGTGACGGGCTGCGCACCGAGGCGGCCCGCGCACTGCTCACCGGGGTCGCGGCACACGCGGTGGGGCGGCTGCCCAGCTTCCCCTCCGGCGCCATCGCGCTGCTGCTGGGGCACCTGGCGCACGCGACCGGCTGGCCGCTGCCGGAGGGCGGCAGCGCCCGCATCGCGCAGGCCCTGGCCGACGACCTGCGGGTGCACGGCGGGGTGCTGCACACGGGCCACCGGATCACCGACCTCGCGCAGCTGGACGCCCGGGTGGTCATGCTGGACACCACCCCGCGCGGCCTGCTGGAGCTGGCCGGCGACCGGCTGCCGTCGGGCTACCGCCGGGCGCTGGAGCGCTTCGGCTACGGACCGGGAGCCGCGAAGGCCGACTTCCTCGTCAGCGAACCCGTCCCGTGGGCCGATCCCGAGGTGGGGCGGGCCGGAACCGTGCACCTGGGCGGCACCCGCGCCGAGATGCTGGCGGCTGAGCGCGCGGCCGTCCGGGGCGAGGCCACCGAGGAGCCGTTCGTGCTGCTGGTCGACCCGGCCGTGACCGACCCCGGCCGCGCCGTGGGGGGCCGCCGCCCGGTGTGGGCCTACGCCCACGTGCCCAACGGCGACACCCGGGACCCGGTGCCGCTGATCACCCGCCGCATCGAGCGGTACGCACCCGGCTTCTCCGACACGGTCGTCGCGGCTCGCGGGATCTCGGCGGCCGACTACGAGACGTACAACCCGAACTATCCCGGCGGGGACATCGGAGCGGGGGCCATCACGCTCACGCAGTCCGTGTTCCGGCCGGTGCCCGCCTGGAACCCGTACCGCACCCCCCTGCCCGGGGTGTACCTGTGCTCCGCGTCGACGCCGCCCGGCCCCAGCGTGCACGGCATGTGCGGCCACCACGCGGCTCGGGCCGTCCTCCGCAGGGAGTTCCGCATCAACACCGCGCCGCCCCTGGGCCCCGGGGGTGGAGCCATCCCCACAGAGAGAACAGGGAGAGTGTCATGAGCACTTCGCACCGCCCCACCTCCGCGGAGGACTTCGTCGGCTACCTCCGCGCCTACCACTCCGACGCCATCGACGGGGACGACCCGGTGGAGGAGGTGTGGGAGCGCTATCACCTGCCCGACGGCCCCCACCGGGTCAACGGCCGGATCTGGGACCGGAAGAAGAACATGCGCAGCCTCCGCTCCCGGCGCTCCCTCGACGCGCCGTACGAGCTGTACCTCCACGAGCTGGTGGTGGAGGGGAACAGGGCCGCCGCCCGGTACACCGTCAGCACGCCCATGGCGGGGAAGTTCCACAGCGCCACGGACGCGGCCGTGTTCGTCGAGATGGCCGAGGACGGGCGGGTGGCCCGGTCCGACGCCTTCTCCTCCAGCCGGCCCAGCTGGGCCGGGCACGGCGGGAACGCTCCGTCGGACGACGCGGCCCGCCCCGCGCCGGGCACCGCTCCGGCGCCGCCGCCGGCCGACGGGGCCGAGCCGACGCCGGCCCAGGACCCCGCCCACTACCTGCGGGCCTACTACGCCGCCGGCTACGACCCGGAGGTGCCGGTCACCGAGGCCCATGACCGTTTCCACACCCCGGACGCGGTGCACCAGGTCGGGGGGAAGGTGATGCAGCGCTCCGGTGTGCTGAAGGCACTGGAGGACGGACGTAAGCGGAAGCACAGCTACCCGGTGGAGGTGCACGAGACGCTGCGGGAGGGCAACCGCTTCGCGGCCCGCTACACCACCAGCCGGGGCGGGAACCCGAAGAAGCACCAGGAGGTCTACGCCTTCGGCGAGTTCGCCCCCGACGGCCGCGTCCGCCGGGTCTGCTTCGTGCTCGAACCCGGCTACGGCGCGGCGTAGGGGTCCGTCCGGTCGGCCGCCGCGGCCCGCACCGGGGTGAAGTGGGTGTTGTCCTCGGGCACGCCCCGGTGCTCCCGGCCTTCGTCGTCCCGGTAGTGCCAGGCGAAGCGCAGGCCGCGGGCGGAGGTGATGTCGGGGCCGTCCATGAGCTGGAAGTGCAGGTGGGGCTCGGCGGAGTTGCCCGAGTTGCCGCATTCGGCCAGCGGGCGGCCGGCCGTCACCCGGTCGCCCACGGCCACCTTCAGCGAGCCGCGCCGCAGGTGGGCGAAGACCGCGTGGACCCCGTCGCCCAGGTCGATGACGAGATGGTTGCCCAGCAGGTGGCGGGGAAGGCCGAGGGAGCGCACGAAGCCCTCCGCGAGCACGTAGAACAGTCCGGCCAGCGAGGAACGCGAGAGGTGGTCGCGCTGCCCGTCGGAGGCGGCCACCACCCGGCCGTCCGCCGGGGCGAGGACCGGCTCGCCGAAGGACGGGTAGGACTCGGGGCGCCGCGCCACCGGCCAGAGCCACACGGGTTCCGGCGCCGGCCTGCGCGCCATGTCGATGGCGTAGGTCTGCGCGAGGTTGTGAGTGTGGCTTGGGACCTTGGTGGCGGGCCCGTTGCGCGCCATCCAGCGGCCCTCCACGGGGGCGTCGAGGGCGACCGGCGGGGCCTCGTCGCGCGGCGGACGCTGTGCGCGGGTCATCGCCCGCCGCATCAGCATGCCGACCCCCAGCAGGGCGATTCCGGTGAGCCACAGCGGCCCGATGCCCTGGCCGTTGACGAGGACGCACACGGCGCCTGCGGCCATCACCAGGCCGTGGCGCTTCCAGAGGGTCTGCAACATGGGTGCCTTCCGTGGGGGCTGGTGGGTGGGACTCAGCATTGCAGACCAGTACCCATCTGAGACCTAGAATTACGTACTTACGTAATAACGTGTAGCGCGGTAGTGTTCAGCCGTCCGAGCCTTGAACGGGTGGGAGCGCACATGAGCGCTGAAGTCACGCTCCACACCGCGGCGCCCGTCGCGGTCGAAGCGGTCGGTCGGTACCTGCCGGACCGCACACACGCCGTCGCCGAACTCCCCGAGTTGGCCGGTCTGGCTGAGGCGGACCGGCTCACCTGCCTCAACCTCGGCATCGACACGGTCCTGGTGGACGACGGCCTGACCTCCTACGACCTGGCCGAGCGCGCCGCCCGCGCCGCGCTGGACCGTGCGGGGGTGCCTGCCGCGTCCCTCGGGGCGCTCATCGTGATCGAGCCGCGTGCCCCGGAGACCCTGATCAGCTCGGACGCGACGAGGCTCCAGCACGCGCTGGGCGCCGACGCGGCGACGACCTTCACGGTCGGAGGCCTCGGCTGCGTGTCCGTCGCCCCGGCCCTGTTCACGGCGCGCGGCCTGCTGGCCGCCGATCCGTCCATCGGCCACGTGCTGGTCGCGCACGGCAGCAAGCCGGCGGGCGGGGCCCGCTACCGGCACCCGGTGACCGTCAACGGCGACGGCGGCCAGGCGCTGCTGGTGACCCGCCCGCACCCCGCCGCGCCGATACGGCTGCTCGACCTCGTGCAGCACACCGACGGCCGGTACTGGGACCTCTTCCGCCTGGAGTACCGCGACCGGCCCACCGCGCGGTGGAGAGAGGAGTGCCGGGACCTGCCCGGCTACTCGTTCCGGCTGGCCATGGAGACCAGGAACCGGCTCGGCGCGCTGGTGGACGAGCTGCTGTCCCGCAACGGCCTCACCCGCGCCGACGTCGCCGGCTACATCAGCCAGAACCTGTCGGCGGGCGGACTGGCCTTCACGGAGGAGACCCTGGAGACCGGGCTGCTGCCGTCCTGCCGGGAGAACCTCCGCCGCTTCGGCCACCTCGGCCCGAACGACGTCTTCCTCAACCTCGACACAGCCCTTGCGGGCAAGGACCTCGTCGAGGGCGACCGCGCGGTTCTCGTCAACGTCAGCCCGGTGGCGGCCTGGAGCGCGCTGCTGGTCGAGATAGGTCCGCAGCAGGGCCGGGAGGGCATCGCATGAGCCACGGCACCGGGGAAACCACCGGGGAAACCGCCGAGGGGATCACCGGGGAGATCACCCGGTTCCTGACCGACGCACTGCGCCGGCCGATCGGCCCCGACGACGACTACTTCGAACTCGGCCTGGTCGACTCGCTGTTCGCGCTGGAACTGGTCACCTACGTCGAGCAGCGCTTCGACCTCACGGTGGAGGTGGAGGACCTCGACCTGGACAGCTTCCGGACCGCGCGCCGGCTCACCGGGTTCGTCCTCCGCAAGACCGGCGCCGACGCGCCGGACCGGACCCGTGTCGGCGACCGCTGAGCCGGCCGGCGCGCCGCCGCTGGTCGCGGCCGCCGCCGAGTTCGCCGCCGCGGCCC
>NZ_JBKJFM010000128.1:0-18617 GCF_046614825.1 Streptomyces nanhaiensis | reverse complement strand
GCGGAGGACGGCGAGGGCGGAGCCGGCCGGGCCGGGCCGGGACAGCCGAGCGGCGGGCCCGGTGTCGCACCGACGAGCCCGCCGCTGCCGGCGGGAGGCCGCCCGCGGCCGGGGGCGCCGGTTCAGTGCTGGTGTGTGCCGTCGTCGTGGCCGGTGTCCGCGTCGCCCTCCTCCCGGGCCTCCTCCCGGGTCTTCGCCGTGCCGTCGGCGGTGACGGTGAAGGCGGCGGTGCGGACCTTCCCGTCGTGCTTGAAGTCCAGGAAGAGGCGGTAGGAGCCGCTGCTGGGTGCGGTGGTGGCGAAGGAGACGGTGGGGCCGGGCTCGGTGGCGCCGTCACCGGGCTCGCCGCTCGGGTGGACGTGGAGGTAGGCCAGGTCGCCGGCGCGCAGGGCGACCAGGTGGCCGTAGGCGCCGAGGTAGGGCTGGAGGTCGGTGACGGGGCGGCCGTCCTTGGCGACCTTCAGGTCGAGGGTGCCGGACGCGCCGGGGCGCAGGGAGCCGTCGAGGGTGACGGTGTAGCCGTCGACGGTGGCGGTGCGGGACGGCTCGGGCAGCGCCTTCGGCTCGTACTCGCCGACGGCGGCGAGGTCGGCGCCCAGGGTGAGGGGCTTCGCGCCCTTGACGGCCGGGACGAAATCGGCGAAGACGCGGTAGCTGCCGGCGGCGGGCAGGTCGACCGGAACGCTCCAGGCGCCGTCGGCCCCCCGCTTCGGGTGCAGGTGGCGGTAGACCGCCAGGTCCCGCGAGGCCAGGATCAGGTGGAGCTGCTTGCCGTGCTCGGTGCGGTAGGAGGTGAGCGGCTGCCCGTCCTCGTCCCGGACGGTGAAGCTCAGCTCCGTCTCCTCGCCCGCCTTCACGCGCGAGGTCTCCAGGTCCAGGGTGTAGCCGCCCTCGGAGATCTGCAGGCCGCCGGCCTGCGTCTCCCCGTGGCCGCCCTCCCCTCCCCCGTGCCCCGGCGCGGCGTCCTGATGGCCCGCGCCCGCTCCGTGGTCGGCGTGCGCCGCGTGGGCGGGTTCGGTGGAGACGGGGTCCACGGCGTTCCCCACCCCGTACGCCGCCCCGAACGCGGCCGCGAGCGCGGCGGTGAACGCGGTGATCTTCAGCCCGGTGTTCATGGTGCTCTCACCCTCCTTGAACGTGCCCTGCCCAATCAGGTCTCGATACGAAGCATATACCCCCGAGGGGTATGCGCAAGCGAACGGCGGGGACTTGCCAAACATAGGGGAGGGGGGTATACATGACGACACCAGGGATACCCCCCTGGGGTATGAACGAGATCTCTCGGAGGAACACCATGTCGTCCTGCTGCACCCCCGACGGAAGCTGCTCGACCGGCACCACCCAGACCGCCACCGTCGAGGGCACCACCACGGTCTACGCGGTCTCCGGCATGACCTGCGGCCACTGCAAGGCCACCCTCACCAAGGTCATCGGCGAGCTCGACGGCGTACTGGCCGTCGAGGTCGACGTGGCGGCCGGCCGCGTCACCGTCACCACCGCCGGCGCGCCCGACGACGCCCGGATCGCCGAGGTCGTCGACGAGGCCGGGTACGAGCTCACCGGCCGGGCCGCCTGACCCCGCCCCCGCCCCGCGCCTCCCCGTGCCGGGCCCCCCGTACGGCGGGCCCGGCACCCGCCCCCGTACGGCGGGGCGAGGAGCGCGACCGCGGCCGGCGCGGTCACCGGCCGCGGACTCCCGGCCGGGCCGCCCGGCCTCCCTTCCGTCCACCACACCGCACCCAGCACCCGTCACTTCTGTCCGAGGAGCAGTGATGACCACCACCGCCAGCGAAGCAGCTGAGGTCGAACTCGCCATCGGCGGCATGACCTGCGCCTCCTGCGCCGCCCGCATCGAGAAGAAGCTCAACCGCATGGACGGTGTGAGCGCCACCGTCAACTACGCCACGGAGAAGGCCAAGGTCACCTTCGGCGAGGGCGTCGGTGTGGAGGACCTGATCGCCACCGTCGAGGCCACCGGTTACACCGCCACGCCCCCCGCCCCCGAGCGCGAGACGGCCGGCGGCTCCGGCGAGGCGGCCCCCGCCGCCGACGAGGGGGACGAGCTGCGGCCGCTGCGGCAGCGCCTGGCCACCGCCGTGATCCTGGCCGTGCCCGTCATCGCGCTGGCCATGGTCCCGGCCTGGCAGTTCACCTACTGGCAGTGGCTGTCGCTGACCCTGGCCGCCCCGGTGATCACCTACGCCGCCTGGCCCTTCCACAAGGCGGCCTTCACCAACGCCCGGCACGGCGCGGCCACCATGGACACCCTGATCTCGGTGGGCACCTCGGCCGCCTTCATCTGGTCCCTGTGGGCGCTGTTCTTCGGCACCGCCGGAACACCCGGCATGACCCACCCCTTCGAGCTGACCATCGCACGCACCGACGGCGCCGCCAACATCTACCTGGAGGCCGCCGCGGGGGTGACCGCGTTCATCCTGGCCGGCCGCTACTTCGAGGCGCGTTCCAAGCGCAAGGCCGGCGCCGCCCTGCGCGCCCTGCTGGAGCTGGGCGCCAAGGAGGTCACCGTCCTGCGCGACGGACGCGAGGAGCGCATCCCCGTCGCCGAACTGGCCGTCGGGGACCGCTTCCTGGTCCGCCCCGGCGAGAAGATCGCCACCGACGGCACCGTCGTCGAGGGCTCCTCGGCCGTGGACGCCTCGATGCTGACCGGCGAGTCCGTCCCCGTCGAGGTCGGCGTGGGCGACGCGGTCACCGGCGCCACCCTCAACGCCGGCGGCCGGCTGGTCGTGCAGGCCACCCGCGTCGGCTCCGACACCCAGCTCGCCCGGATGGCCAAGCTGGTCGAGGACGCGCAGAACGGCAAGGCCGCGGCCCAGCGCCTGGCCGACCGCATCTCCGCGGTCTTCGTCCCCGTCGTCATCACCCTCGCCCTGGGCACCCTGGGCTTCTGGCTCGGCAACGGGGCGGGCTGGACCGCGGCCTTCACCGCGGCCGTCGCCGTCCTGATCATCGCCTGCCCCTGCGCCCTGGGCCTGGCCACCCCCACCGCCCTGATGGTCGGCACCGGACGCGGCGCCCAGCTCGGCATCCTCATCAAGGGCCCCGAGGTCCTGGAGACCACCCGGCGCGTGGACACCATCGTCCTGGACAAGACCGGCACCGTCACCACCGGGAAGATGACCCTCCTGGCCGTCCACACCGCCGAGGGCGAGGACGAGGCCGAGGTGCTGCGCCTGGCCGGCGCCCTGGAGCACGCCTCCGAGCACCCCATCGCCCAGGCCGTCGCCACCGGGGCCGCCGAGCGGGTCGGATCCCTGCCCGCTCCGGAGGACTTCGCGAACGTCCCCGGGCTCGGCGTCCAGGGCATCGTCGACGGCCACGCCGTCCTCGTCGGCCGCACCCAGCTCCTGGACCAGTGGGCCATCGAGCTGCCCGCCGACCTCGCCCGTACCCGGAACGACGCCGAGGCCCGCGGCCGCACCGCCATCGCCGTCGCCTGGGACGGAGCCGCCCGCGCCGTCCTGGAGGTCGCCGACGCCGTCAAGCCCACCAGCGCCGAGGCCATCACCCGGCTGCGCGCCCTCGGGCTCACCCCGATCCTGCTGACCGGTGACAACCGGGCGGTGGCCGAATCCGTCGCCCGCGAGGTGGGGATCGACTCCTCCGGGGGCCGGGTGATCGCCGAGGTCATGCCCCAGGACAAGGTCGACGTCGTCAAGCGCCTCCAGGACGAGGGCCGCTCCGTGGCCATGGTCGGCGACGGCGTCAACGACGCGGCCGCCCTGGCCCAGGCCGACCTCGGCCTGGCCATGGGCACCGGCACCGACGCCGCCATCGAGGCCGGCGACCTCACCCTCGTCCGCGGCGACCTGCGCGCCGCCGCCGACGCCATCCGCCTGGCCCGCAAGACCCTGTCCACCATCAAGTCCAACCTCTTCTGGGCCTTCGCCTACAACGTCGCCGCCCTGCCGCTGGCCGCGGCCGGACTGCTCAACCCGATGATCGCGGGAGCCGCCATGGCCTTCTCCTCGGTCTTCGTCGTCGGCAACAGCCTCCGGCTGCGCCGCTTCCGCGCCCAGAGCTGACAACCGCACCCAGCGATCACACAAGCCGCACCACGTTCGGGGGCCGGGGCACACCGCCCCGGCCCCTTCTTCTCACCCATGCCCTTTACCGCCGGATTCCCGTGAGACGAGGCGACGATGACCGGTTACGAGAAGCACAAGGACGACATCCTCAGGCGCTTGCGCAGGATCGAGGGCCAGGTGCGCGGGCTCCAGCGCATGGTCGCGCAGGACACCTACTGCATCGACGTGCTCACCCAGGTGTCCGCGACGAACGCCGCCCTCCAGTCGTGCGCCCTCGCCCTCCTCGACGAGCACCTCAACTGCTGTGTCACCGAGGCCATCGGGCACGGCGGGGACCGGGCGAGGGAGAAGGTGACCGAGGCCTCCCGCGCGATCGCGCGGCTCGTCCGGTCGTGACCCGCGGCATGGACGTACGATGTGGCTCGGCCGCGACCGCACGGGCCGCAGGAGGGGGAAGGGTGCGCCGGCTGGGCGAATTGGAAGCCGAGATCATGGACCGGCTGTGGCGGTGGCGCAGGGCGGCGACCGTGCGCGAGATCGTGGACGACATCAACCTGACCCGGCCGGTGGCCTACACGACGGTGATGACCGTCGCGGACATCCTGCACCGCAAGGGCCTGCTCCGCCGGGAGAAGGCCGGGCGCGCCTGGATGTACGAGCCGCTCCACAGCCGCGAGGAGTACACGGCCGACCTGATGCGCGAGGCTCTGGGACACACCGAGGACCGCCGGACCGCGCTGATGCGTTTCGTCGAGCACATGTCGTCCGAGGAGGTCGAGGCGCTCAGGGCGGCACTGCGCTCCACCGGGCGGGACCCCTCCCTGTGATCTACCACCTGCTGCCTCCGCTGGGGATCGTCCTGGGTGCCGGGGTGGTCGCTCCGCTGCTCCTCGCACGCGCCCGCTGGGCCCACCACGCACCGAGACTCGCGATCGGCGCGTGGCTGGCCCTGGCGGGCGCTCTGACGTTCTCGGGAGGACTCCTCCTGGCCCAGCTGCTGCTGTCCCTGGCGGGCGGGCAGGGCGTGCTGGGGCTCCTCGTCGCGTGCACGGCCGAGCCGGAGCGCATACCGGCCGACCGGTACCTGCCGGTGGTCGCGGCGGTCGCGGCGGTCACAGCGGCCGGGCCTCCCTGCGGGGCCCTGGTCCGGGAGTACGTGCGCACGCGCAGATCGCGCGCCCGGCACGCGCGGATACTGCGGCTCGTCGGCCGGAGATCGGCACGGCTGGGCGTGACGCTCCTCGACCACGAGACACCGGCCGTCTACTGCCTGCCCGGCAGGCCTCCCGAGATCGTGGTGAGCTCCGGAGCCGTAAGCACCCTGAGGGCGGGGGAGCTGTCGGCGGCGGTCGAGCACGAGCGGGCGCATCTGGCCGGGCGGCACCACCTGCTGTTCACCGCGGCGCGCGCCCTCGGCTCCGTGTACCGCCGGCTCCCGCTCGGCGGCGGCCTGCGCCGCGAGGTGCCCCTGCTCCTGGAGATGGCCGCCGACGACCGCGTGCTGCGGCGGTGCACGCGCCAGGAGCTCGCGGCGGCCCTCTACGAGACGGCTGCCGGGCAGGCTCCCAGGGACGCCTTCGCCCTGGGCGGGCTGTCGGCCGTGCAGCGGATGAACCGCATTCTGGCGACCGACCGGCCGCGCTGCCCCGTGGCGCGGGGCACGTTCACCGTCCTGGCGTCGGCTCTGGCCGTCATTCCCCTGCTTGCCGCATGCTGCTCGCTCTAGATTTCCCCTACTGATTTACTAAGTATTTTCGTAGACCTCTCGGGGCGCAAAGCGGGAAACTTTTCAAAACCTCGAAAAACGGCCGGAAAGAACTCGGACAGATTCCATGGGGGCTGTTTGTCCGGCTGTCCGCAGGTCTATTGTGGGCCGTTGTCGGGCCGCTTCCGCCCGCGGGAGGGATGAACGTCATGGGCCATGTGGCAGTAAGGCCGGCCGTCGAGTCCGAGGCCCCCTCGGTGTCCAGGATGATCGCGGATTCGCTGCGGAACGGCTATCTCCCACTGCTCGGAAAAGCCGAGGTGGAACGCCTGGTCGGCCGCTACTGCTCGCTGTCCCGCATTCGCACGGAAATCGGCGCCCCCGGCAGTGGACCGGGCTGGCTCGGATGGCTTGTCGCGGCGGAGCCCGACGGTGACGTACTGGGCGCGGCGGCCGGTGGCGTGGCCGAGGCGGGAGCCGGTGAGGTGTACTGCCTGTGCGTGACCGCGGGCCGCCGGCGCGAGGGCATAGGAAGCGCACTGCTGGAGGCGGTGAGCGAGCAGCAGCGCGACGCGGGCGCCCGTCGTCAGATGATCTCCCTGCACTCCCCGCGGGACCCGCTTCTGCCCTTTCTGAACCGGCACGGTTTCCGGCCTTCGGAAGAGGGGGCCGGCGGCATGCGTTACGCGCGCCCCCTGTGAGCCCCGCGCCGCCCCGGGGGTGGCAGATCCACGCCATCGCGTGGACACGCAGCGGTTCCGGCTGGCTCCCGGCGCAGCCCGCGGGCCAGGATGCCTTCGAGGCGCGGTCCCGGCGGCACGGGCACCGCCCCCGGACGGCAGGGGCACAGCCGAGAACCCTGGAGGGGCGATGGACACGCACAGGAGCACCGCCGTGTCGGCTCTGCTCGATCTCTCGGACGACGACATGCGCGCCACTCTCCCGGAGACGGAGTGCGATGGCGCCGACCCCCTGCCGTCCGTGTCCCCCGAGGACGGCTCCGGCGCACTGTGGCTGCCCGGCCTCGAGAACGTGTCCTCCCAAGGCCCCGAGGACGTATGGCTGCACGACGCCCTGCTCGGGCCGCACAGCGCCGACATCGTCGGTTACCTGGGCATGGCCCGCACCACCGGCGGGCCGGTGCTCGACCTGGGGTCGGGCACCGGCCGGCTGGCCGTTCCCTTCGCCCGGCACGGTTTCGCCGTGGCGGCGGTGGACCGGGACCCCCACAGCCTGCGGCGGCTGCGGCGGTGGGCCCGGCGGATCGGTCCCCGCGCCGACCGACTGGTGACCACGGTCCCCGCCGACCTGGCCGGGCTGCGGCTGGACGGCCGGTACCAGCTGGTGGTGCTGGCGGGAGCGATGATCACGGCCGTTCCCCCGCAGGCGCGGCCCGTCCTGCTGCGCGAGATAGCCGCCCACCTGGGCACGGGAGGCGCGCTGGCCCTGGACTATCCGAGCCACGCGCTCACGGGGCTGGCGGAGCGGCCCCGGCGCACGTTCGCGTTCCGGGTGCCGCGTTTCGACGGGGTGACCGAGACGGTCGTGGCCAGGCAGGTCTTCGACCTGGCCGGGATGCGCGAGCGGATCACCTACCACTGCCGGTGCTCCACACCGCACGACATCCACCTCCGGACCCTGACCACGCGCAAGTGGCTGATCGACTCCGAACGCCTGGCACATGACATCCGCAAAGCCGGAATGCATATCGCCGACCGGCGCCCCCACCGGATCGACTCCGTGACCGAACATGTGCTCTTGATTTGCCGCGCCGACGCATGATGGGGTGACCGGGGCCGCAGAACGGTCGGGAGTGGGGCCTACCCCGGAACGAGTGCACGGTCACATCGGAGCGCGGTACGGGTAGACGAGGGGGATCACCGCAACGTGTCCAGATCCGGTTCCGGCGGACGTAGCGGCTCGCAGGACACCGCACTCCGCCTCTACCAGGCGTTGCGGGCGCGCGGTGCCGCGGGATTCGCCGCGGTGGCCGCCGACATGGGTCTCAAGGAGCACGAGGCCGCCCGCCACCGGGAGGAGTTGGAGCGCCTCGGCCTGGTCGTGCCCACCGCCTCGCTGCACACCACCGGTCTGGAGGCGAATCCCGGCTGGCGGCACGAGGAGGACGAGGACGCCGTCACGGTGATAGCGCCCGAGGTGGCGCTCCTGCGCGTGATGGCGCACGAGCGGGACATGCTGCGCGAGCGGCTGCGGCAGGCCGACGAGGCGCACACCAGGCTGGAGAAACTGGCCGACCGCTTCCTGCGGGCCGGAGCCGTCACCGGCTCCGAGGTGGAGGTGGAGGTGCTCACGGACTACCGGCGCATCCAGCAGGTCGTCGAGGACGTCGTGGACCTCGTGCACGACTCCGTGGCCTCCATGCACCCCGGCGCCATCGACACCAGCACGCTCGACCGGTCGCTGGGCCGGGACAAGCGGCTGCTGGAGGAGGGGGTACGGGTGCGGGTGATCTACAACCAGCGGTTCGCGTCCGTGCCGACGCTGGCGGACTTCTTCAGACGCCAGGTCGAGGCCGGCGTCGAGGTCCGCCTCTCCCCCGTCGTGCCCATGAACATGATCCTCGGCGACCACCAGTTCGCACTGCTTCCGGCCAATCCCGACGACCACACCGCGGGCGCGATCCTGGCCAGGGGGCCGGCGCTGGTGCGGTCCTATCTGGCCGTCTACGAGTACTGCTGGCACACCTCCTCGGCGTTCGGCGAGGAGGAGAACGCCGAGCGCGGCGGCGACGGTCTGACCGAGCAGCAGCGGGCGGCGCTTCGTATGCTGGCCACCGGCATGAAGGACGAGAAGATCGCGCGGAACCTCGGCGTGTCGCTGCGCACCGTCAGCCGCCTGCTGTCCGAGGTGATGCAGGAACTGGGCGCCGGCAGCCGCTTCGAGGCCGGGGTGAAGGCCACCCGGCTGGGCTGGCTCGATTAGCACACTGCTCCTGTCCGGCCAAGATGTACGATGGTGGAAAACTTTTGGTCGGATCAGTTGACCGGGATCAGTTGACCGGGATCGGCTGGCTGGGATTGGTTGGCGGGGACATGAAGCGCGATGTACTGCCGGAGCAGCGCGAGGCCGCGATGCAGCAGCTGCGTGATGTCGGCCTGCGGGTCACCGGGCCGCGGCTGGAAGTCCTCAAGGTGCTGCGGGAAAACGACCACATGGAGGTGGAGGAAATCACCTCCACCGCGCGCGAAAGGCTGGGAACACTCACCAGCCAGGCGGTCTACGAGATGCTGAAGCATTTCCTCGACACCGGGCTGGTGACGAAATTCGACCGCCCCGGACTGCCCGCCGTCTTCGAGCTGGCCTCCGAGCCCCACCACCATGCGCTGTGCACGCGTTGCGGGCGGGTGGCCAATGTGGACGTGCAGGCCCCCACGCCTTCGCGCAAGGGCCTGCACGGCTGGCACGTGATGGGCGCCGAGCTGGTCTTCAAGGGCGAGTGCCCGGACTGCCGTCAGTCCTGAGCCGGGGCCGGCGGCCAGTCGACGTTGCCGTCGTACGGGGAGACCGGCGGCCAGTCGACGTCGGCGGCGGAGGCCAGGACGCCGAGCCCGCCCGGCTGCTCGGACAGGGCCGCCATCGCGGCGGCGCCGGCCACGGACGCGCACAGGATCGCGGCGACGGCCAGACGGCGCAGGGCGAAGGAAATTCCGCTGTACGAGGGCATGGTTCCTCCAGGGTGATGGACGGGGTTTTCGCCTCCCCCTCTCCCGTGCCGCCGGGAGTTCCTCGGGGTGACGTTTAAATAATCCCGCCTCACAACTGTCCGATCCAGAGATATCGCCGTCGCACACACGCCATGGCACAAGCCTGTCAAAGCCCCGGCGAAGCGGAATCACCGAATTCCACCACTGAATTAATCAGCGATTCCATTCACACCAATATTTGAACCGGTAAAATCTATGGTAGAATCGCCGGTGCGGCTCTCTCCCTTGAGCCGGCGGGGCCCTGGCACCTCCAGGGACAGGTTCCCGCCCGGGCAGGGGCGTGCCGCCGCCCCTGCCCACCCGGGCCGCGCCGTCTCGACCGCGCGCTCGTACACGGCGAGCGTGCGGGCCGCGGCCGGGTCCCAGGCCATGCCCGACGCGTACCGGACTCCGGCCTGCCCCATGGCCCTGGCCAGTTCGGGCGCACGGGCCAGGGTCAGCAGCTGGCGGGCGTAGTCCCGCGGACGGTGTCCCTGGACCAGCAGGCCCGTCACACGGTCCCACACGGCGGTCGGCAGCCCGCCCACCTCGGCGGCGAGCACGGGGGTTCCGCAGGCCTGGGCCTCCAGGGCCACCAGACCGAACGACTCGCTGCGCGAGGGCATCACCAGCACATCGGCGGCGCGGTACCAGTGGGCCAGCGTCTCCTGCCGTACGGCGGGCTCGAAGCGGACCACGTCCGCCACGCCCGACGCGGCGCACAGCTCCCCCAGCCGTTCCGGGGCCCGCAGCCCCGAACCGCTCAGGCCGCCGATCACGGGGACCACCAGGCGCCTGCCGAGCTCCGGGTCCAGGCGGACGAGTTCGGCGACCGCCTCGACCAGCACGTCCGGCCCCTTCAGTGGCTGTATGCGCCCCACGAACAGCGGCACGAAGGCGTCCTGGGGCAGGCCCAGGAGGCGGCGGGCGGCCCGCCGGCCCTCGCCCGGGTGGAAGGTGCCGAGATCGACGCCGGGGTGCACGATGTCGGTGCGCTCCCGGGCCGCCCCGTACAGCCGCCGCAGCGCCGCCGCCTCGTCGGCCGTGTTGGCGACCAGGCGTTCGGCGGTGTCGACGATCCGGTGCTCGCCGAGGATCCGCTCCAGGGGCTCGGGGCTGTCGCCCTCGGCGAGCGAGGCGTTCTTCACCCGGCCCAGCGTGTGCATGGTGTGCACCAGCGGAACGCCCCATCTGCGCGTCACGGTCCGGCCCACCTGCCCGGACAGCCAGTAGTGGGAGTGGACCAGGTCGTAGGGGCGGCCGCCGTCCTCGGCCGCGGTGCGCAGCAGCGCCCGTGAGAAGTCCTCCAGAGTGCCGGGGAGCTCCTCCTTGGCCACGGCCCGGCACGGGCCGGCGTGCAGATGGCGCACGGTCGTGCCGGGTGCCATCTGCACGCGCGGCGGCAGTCCCTCGCCCCGGCACCGGGTGAAGACGTCGATCTCGGCACCGAGCCGGGCCAGGCTTCGCGAGAGCTGGACGATGTAGACGTTCATCCCGCCCGCGTCGCCCGTGCCGGGCTGGTGCAGCGGCGAGGTGTGGACACTGAGCATGGCCACGCGAAGCGGCCGTGCGGTGGTGGCGGACACGTGTTTTTCTCCTCGGCGGTCGGGCCGCGCGCCGCCCTCGCGGAACCGTGGCGGCGCGCGGCAGACGGAAGGGCTCCGGGGCGTGAAGCCCCGGAGCCCGGTGGGGAAGTACCCGGAAGCGGAGGGTCCGGAGGGTTCAGAAGCCGAAGACCGGACCCGACGGCGGCGACAGCCTGGTGCCGGCCGCGGGAGCGGTGAGGGCCTCGGGGCCGACGGCGCGGCCCGCCGGCAGCCCGAGCGCGGACGCCAGCCGGTCGGCCCCCTCCGGCATCACCGGGCGGGCCCACGCGGCCAGCGCCCCGGCCACCCGCAACTGGGCCGCGATCGCGGGTTCTCTGCGGTCCGGGCCGGCAGGGCCGTGCCACCGGTACCCGTTGGCGTGGCCGAAGTCGTCGGCGGAGCGGACGACCTCGTCCAGCAGCGCGACGGCGCGGCGGGGGTCGAACGACCGGGGGTCGTACGCCTCGCGCAGTTCCCCGGCCGTGCGGATCAGGCGGTCGTGCAGGATGTCCCAGCCCGCTCCGCCGGGGGCGGCGTCGGGCACCAGGCCCGCGGACTCCTCCCGGACGGCGGCGAAGAGCCTGCCCAGCCAGTCGTTCCAGGTGGAGTCCAGCCACTGCCGCGTGCACTCCAGGTCCGAGTGCCGGAACGGCGCGGCCCCGTCCGTCGGCCGGCACTGCAGCACATGGCGGCGCAGGGTGTCGGAGCCGAACTCCGTGAGCAGGTCCAGGGCCCAGAGCGCGGGACGCCGGCCGGCGGGCCCGTCCTCACCGAAGCGGAGGGTCTCGTTGACACGGAACGAGTGCCTCAGCTTCACCCCCTGGGCGAGGACGAGGACGGGCAGCAGCACGGCCTGGCAGAAGACGTGGCCGGCGCCGCAGAAGTGCACGGTCTCCTCCGGCGCCGCCCGGTGGTCCGGCCAGCAGCCGTAGAGGTGCATCGCGACGTCCTCGAAGCAGACGTCGATGCGGTGGCCCTCGAAGTCGTCGCCGGGGACCGGCAGACCCCACTCGGCCGGATGGCACACCGCTATGTCGGGCAGGCCGTCCTCGGCCAGCCCCTCGCACAGCGCGGCGACCCGCGGCGGAAGGTCGCTGCCGCGCCAGTGGTCGGCCAGCCGGTCGCGGAAGGGCTCCAGCGGCAGGTACAGGCGGCGGCAGCGGCGGAGCACCGCCGCGGTGCCGCACAGGGAGCAGCACGGCGAGAGCAGTTCGCCGCTGTCGTTCGGCCGGGCGCAGGCGTGGCAGACGCCCGCACGGCAGGGCTGCCCGCAGTGCGGGCACTCACCGGTCGCATGGGCCCCGTACAGCCAGCGCCCGCACGGTTCGCAGTAGGGCATCAGCCTGGTCCGGGCGGCGATGACGCCGTCGGCGCGGAGGCGGGAGAAGAGGTCCTGCACCCACCGGCGGTAGCCGGCGGACGAGCGCGGGTCGGTGATCAGGTCGAACTCGACCCCGGCGCGCAGCAGGTCGGCGCATATGGCCTGGCGGTACCCCTCCGCGACCTCCTGGGGCTTGCGTCCGTCCCGCAGGGCACGCAGTTCCACGGAGCTGTTGTGGTCGGAAGTGCCGGTGACGAAGAGTACGGGCCGGCCGTCGGCGCGCAGGTAGCGGCTGAGCACGTCGGCGGCGACATAGGGTCCGGCCAGGTGCCCGATGTGGAGTTCGCCATGGGAGGCGGGCGGGGTCGCGGTGATCCAGAGCCGGCTGCTCACGGACGGACCTCCTTTCCCGCTGGTCAGCGGGGCTCGAAGTGGAAGGAGCGGATGAAGCAGTCCCGCGGCTGCTCGACCGCGTAGACGATGCATTCGAAGAGCGCCTGGGTGGTGAGTTTCTCGTCGGGGTCTCCCCCTATCCCCTCCCACTCCACCGACCGGGGGTCGGAGGTGGAGAAGTCGGGCGGGTAGAGCGAGAAGACGCGGACGCCCGAGGACCGCAGCCGGTGGGAGAGGATGTCGGCGAATCCCGCCTGTGCGCTCTTCGCCGCGTAGAAGGCGTCGTGGGCCGTCGACCTGCCCGCCGTGTCCGGGCCCCGGACCGCGACCATGTTGACGATGTCGGGGCGCTGGGACGCGCGCAGCAGCGGCAGGAAGTGCTTGACCATCAGCACGGTGCCGCCCGCGGTGGATTCGATGGTCTCCACGATCTGGTCGTCCGAGGCGTCGTCGAGTTCGACGCCGTCGAGCCACCGCGCGCCGTTGTTGACGAGCAGGTCGACCCGGCCGGTGTGCTCGCCCACCCGGCGGGCGAATTCCCGGATCTCCGCCGGGCGGCTGAGATCGCAGCCGAATGCGTGGATACGTTCGCGGGCCGACCCCATGACATCGGCCAGGGTCTGCTCGGCCGCTTCCACCGTACGGGCCGAGACGAATACCTCGGCGCCCAGATGCGCGAAACCGATGGCGAGCGCACGCCCGAATTCACGGGAGGCGCCGGTGACGACGACACGCAGGTTATCGAATTTCATTCCGCCCAGCTCTCCCCGGTCGGCCAGATGTACTTGGAAAGCCTGACAGACGGCGGGGAGGATGGCCGCACGGAGGAAAGGCAGGTTCACGCAGTGGCGTGGACGCGCCACGGCAGGTGCGGGTCCGCGCACAGCACGCGGACCCGTCTGCCGCCGATGCCGACACGGCGAAGGCGCCGGAAGCGCCCGCCGGCCGTGTCGGCGGTCTCCAGGCCGACCGGCACGGTGCCGGACGGGGTGTCGACGAGAACGGAGTCCGTCCCGCATCCGGCCGATCGCGCCAGACGGTGCGGGACCGTTCCCTCGATGGCGGAGGCGACCGCCAGGCAGGCGAGCCCGGTGAGCGCGAACGCGGGGTGCCACCCCGGCTCGGTGAGGGATCTGGCCACCAGCCGCCCCTGCCGGCCGGCGCTCACCGCCGCGACCTTGGGCAGCAGACTGCCCGCGGGCAGTCCCAGTACGACGCGCGCCGCGGCCCGCAGCCGCTCCAGACGCGCAAGGGCGTCGGAGCCCGCATCGAACAGCGCCCGGGCTCCGTGCAGTCCCAGGTCCGCGGCGTCGACGAACAGATAGGGGTTGCCGAACCGCACGGCGGAACCGAGCAGCACCCCCTCGTCGGTGATCAGGGCGTCGGTGGCCCGCCCGGTGGGCAGCAGCCGCGGCAGCGGAAGCTCCGCGCCCGGCAGGAGGTGCAGGGTGTGGGTGCCGTCCCGGGCCCGCTCGCAGACCGCCCCCTCCCCGGTGTTGAGGACCCGGACCCGCAAGGGCCCCTCCACCGTGCCGGTGGCGGCCGCGGCCAGCAGGGAGTGGCCGCAGCCGCTGTCGAAGGCGAACTTCCGCGGATCCCGCGCGAGGCCCTGGACGAAGCGGTAGTCAAGGTCGTATCCGGGCAGCGGGGAGGGCCGCACCAGGGCGAACTTCAGGATCGGGCCGTACCCGGCGCCCTCCAGGGACAGGCGCATCCGGCCCAGGGCCGCGCTCAGGCGGTCGCGGTCCGCGGGGAGCCGCTCGGCGTCGAGCACCAGGGTGGGTCCCGGCGCCCCCTCGGCCATCGCGATGTACGAGGTCATGCGGCCAGTCCGGCCAGGGACCGGACGCGGGGCGCCGACGCCCGCAGGGCACGCAGCTCCTCGCTCCACAGCTCGTGGACCAGCAGGGCCCACAGCGCGGTGGCCGTCACCGGGGAGGGCTGCCGCCGGTGGGCGGCGAACAGGTCGTTCACCCCCTGCGCGCACAACCGGCCGTCGCGGCGCAGGTTCCCGGAGGACAGCATCTCGTGGGCCAGTGCCATCAGGGGCGTGCCGCGCACGAGCATCGCGTCGACGGGAAGGTGGAAGGGCTGCTTGGGGCGGCGGACCACCGCCTCCGGCAGCAGCCCCCGGGCCGCCGCGAACAGGGCCCGCTTGCCCGTGCGCAGACGGACCGGGAGCCGTCGGGCCAGGGCCGAGACGGCCGGCTGGAGGTAGGGCATCCGCGCCTCCACCGCCCAGGCCATGCTGAGGTGGTCGACGCGGCGCAGATGGTAGGCCGGCAGGCGCTGCAGCGTCTCGAAGGCCGTCAGTGTGGCGTGCCGACCGCCGGCCGCCGACCGGAGCTGTTCGGTGATCCGCTGCTCGGCCGGCCCCCGGTCGGCGAGGAAGGCGCGGTAGTCGGAGGTGTAGAGCGAGTCGCGCAGGGCGCGGGGAACCGCGGCGAGCGAGGCGACGTACGGGGTCACCCAGTCCGCGTCGGCCGGCGCTGCCAGTGCGGCTCGCATCCGGTCGTACCCGGCGAAGAGTTCGTCGGCGCCGTCACCGGTGAGGGCGACGGTGAACCCCTCGGCGCGGACGGCGCGGAACAGTGCGTAGGTGCTGAGCGTGATGGGGTCGGCGTTGGGCTGGCCCAGATGCCACACGGTCCGCGGCAGCAGCTCGGCGAACTCCCCCGGGTCCACCTCGATCTGGTGGTGGACCGTGCCGCTGCGGCGGGCGACGGCCCGGGCGAATCCGTCCTCGTCCCCCGGCCAGTGCCCCTTGTAGGTCAGGTGGAAGGTGTGCAGGGGCTCCCCCCTCACCTGCCGGGCGTGTTCCGCGGCCAGCGCGGTCACCAGACCGGAGTCCAGGCCTCCGCTGGTGACGGCGCAGACCGGGACGTCGGCGCGGGCCAGCGCGCGCACCTCACGGCCCAGCACGCCCAGCAGGTCCGCGCCCGGTCGCTCCTCGCCGCGGGGCTGCCGGCGGTGGACGCGCAGGCCCCCGCCCGGGTCCGCCACCGCGGTGGCCCCGGGGGGCAGGGTGCGGATTCCGCGCAGCGCGGACTGCTGCCCCAGGCAGGTACGGGTCGTCAGGTACTCGTCCAGTGCCTCCTCCCGCTGCACGGCGGGCACCTGCGAGAACGCGATCAGGGCGGACAGCTCGGAGGCGAAGTACACGCCGCCGTCCGGAGTGGCGTGGTAGTAGAGCGTCTTCATGCCGTGGTCGTCGGTGGCGAGGACGAGCCGGGGCTCGGGACCGCGCAGATCCACCAGGGCCACGGCGAACATGCCCTCGAGCAGGCCGGCGAAGGCCGCGCCGTACTCGGCGTAGAGGGCCGGCAGCAGGGTGCCGTCGCACTCGTCGGGGAAGACGTGCCCCCGCTCCCGCAGGCGCCGGCGCAGTTCGCGGTGGTTGTACAGCTCGCCGTTGAAGACGGCGACGACGCCCGGCGCCGTGCCCAGTTCGTAGGGCTGGGCGCCGCCGGCCGGGTCGGTGACGGCGAGCCGGTTGCACCCCAGCGACCACCCCGGCCCTCTCCTCATCCCGTGGGCGTCGGGCCCACCGTGCCGCTGACGGCCGGCGACGGCAGCCAGGTCGTGGACTGTCGCACCGGCAGCGAACGAGCCGAAGATCCTGCACATGGCGGCCACCTCCGAACACACCACATCGGATGGAATCAATGATTTGAATCTACCAATTCTTTGTCCGGCGCGAAAGTGTCATGGCGCGAACCGGCCATGAGCCACCACTTGTCGCCCCGGCCCCGCTCCCAACAGGCTGGCCGCATGAGCGACTCCGCCTTCGGCACGGCCACCAGGGGCGCGCCCGACAGCCTGCTGGTCGTGGCCGCGCACCCCGACGACATCGAGTTCTGTGTGAGCGGGACCGTCATGCAGTGGATCGACCGCGGCACACGGGTGACCTACTGCATCGTCACCGACGGCGACGCCGGCGGCTACGACGAGCGGCTGCCGCGGCAGGTCATGGCCGATCTCCGCCGGGCCGAGCAGACGCACTCCGCCAAACTCAGCGGGGTGCAGGACGTCCGGTTCCTCGGCTACCCCGACAGCAGGGTGGAGCCGAGCGTGGAACTGCGCCGCGATCTGTGCCGGGTCATCCGCGAGGTCAGGCCGCAGCGCGCCATCATCCCCAGTCCGGAGATCAACTGGGCGCGCGTCGCCGACCTCCACCCCGACCACCGTGCCGTCGGGGAGGCGGCCCTGCGCTCGATCTACCCCGAGGCCCGCAACCCCTTCGCCCACGCCTCACTGCTCAAACACGAGGGGCTGCGGCCGTGGACCGTCCCCGAGACCTGGCTGATGACCGGCCCCAGCCCCAACCAGTTCATCGACGTCACCGCCGTCTTCGACCGCAAGGTCGACGCGCTGCGCATCCACACCTCGCAGACGGCCCACTTCGAGGACCTGGCCGGACTGCTGCGGGAATGGCTGGCGGAGCACGCCCGTGCGGGCGGACTGCCGCCCGGAAGGCTCGCCGAGGCCTTCCAGGTCGTACGCACGGCATGACCGGCCGCCCCGTCGCGGGGCGGCCGGTCTTCGGCGTTCCTGTCCTGCGGTGTTCAGCCGTAGATGACCAGTTCGCTCTCCTCGGCGCCGTCCAGCACGTACCGTGCGCCGACCACGGGGCGGCCGGAGTAGAGGCGGACCAGGGTCGGGACGTCCGTCTCCAGACGTGCCGGCGGCCGTCCTTCCACCGGATTGCCCAGGGAGAGCCTCCTCGCCGGCGGAGCCGGTGAGGCCGGTGAGCGGGTCTCCGGGGCCGGGAGGCCTCCCCCGCCGCCGAGAACCGCCTCCACCCGCGGAGTGGAGCGGACCCGGCTGGCGACGGTGAGGATGGCCAGCGCCTCGGCCGCCCCCGGGCCCTCGTAGGCCCCCGGCCGGCCCAGGGCGTCACGGACGTCGCCGGCGTGCACCCACTCCCCCAGCGCGATCACGTCCAGGTCCCCGTCGGACGCGGCGATCACCTTTCCCGCCTCGGTGAACCCCTCCTCCAGTTCGTCCAGGATCCGGGAGACGCTCCAGTCGCGGCGCTCCCGCACGTCGGCCGCGTTCGCCTCGGGCGTGAAGGCGCCCTCGAGCCGGCCCTCCACGATGCGCAGGAGGGCCGCCGAGCAGTGCGCGAGCACCTCGCGCACCGTCCAGCCCGGGCAGGCGGTGCGGCGCTCGTACTCGTCCTCGGCCGTATGCCGCAGCAGCGGCAGCAGGGCGTCCCGTTCGGACAGCAGCAGCCGGTGCGGCAGCCAGGGGTCTCTCGTCTCGGCCATCGGTGTCAGTAGCGGTAGTGGTCGGGCTTGTACGGACCCTCCACCGGCACCCCGAGGTAGGCCGCCTGCTCCGGACGCAGCACGGTCAGCCTCGCCCCCAGCGCCTCCAGATGCAGCCGGGCGACCTTCTCGTCCAGACGCTTGGGCAGCACATACACCCCCACCGGATACGCGTCCGGCTTGGTGAACAACTCGATCTGCGCGATCGTCTGGTTGGCGAAGGAGTTCGACATCACGAACGACGGATGCCCGGTGGCATTGCCCAGGTTCAGCAGCCGCCCCTCCGACAGCACGATGACCGCGTGACCGTCGGGGAACGTCCAGGTGTGCACCTGCGGCTTGACCTCGTCCCTGACGATCCCCGGCACCGCCGCCAGCCCGGCCATGTCGATCTCGTTGTCGAAGTGCCCGATGTTGCCCACGATCGCCTGGTGCTTCATCCGCGCCATGTGCTCGGCCAGGATGATGTCCTTGTTGCCGGTGGTGGTGACGAAGATGTCCGCACTCTCCACCACCTCCTCCAAGGTGGCCACCTGGTAGCCGTCCATGGCGGCCTGCAGCGCGCAGATCGGATCGATCTCGGTGACGA
>NZ_JBKJFM010000127.1:0-18700 GCF_046614825.1 Streptomyces nanhaiensis | reverse complement strand
CCGGGGCCGCCGACGAGACGCAGCTCCTGCCCCCGATGACCCCGTCCGGCCCGGCGCCCCACGCTCCTCAGGCCCCCCAGGCCCCCCAGGCGGCGCCGGGTGCACCGGGCTCGCCGGGCGGCCGGAGCGGCCATGGGGGCCTGGACGACGCCACCCGGGTCCTGCGGCCGGTCACCGGCGGCACGCCCCCGGAGCGCGACACCGAGAGCACCACGATGCTGCGCAGGCCGCTGCCGCCCGAAGGCGTGCCCGCGGCCTCGCGCCCGGTGCCTCCGCCGCCCGCCGGAGCCCCGTACGGGATACGCCCCGGCGCTCCCGGCGACCGCACCACCCCGCCCTCGGACTTCGACGGCCTGTTCCGGGGCGGCGCGCAGCCGGGCGCCCAGCCCGCGGACGCCACCCAGCAGCTTCCGCCCATCGACGCGGGGACCGCACAGCCCTCCTACGGCGGCGGCCACGGCGGTTACGGCGGCGGTCACGGCGGTTACGGCGGCCCCGGTGGCCACGGGGGCGTCGGCCGGGCCGCCGGCGGGCGGCGCGGTCTGCCGCGTGCCGCCGTCGCCGGACTCGTCGTCGCCGGGCTCATCACCGCCGGGCTGGCCGCCGGCGCGGCGCTGAGCGGCGGGGACAAGCCGGTGGAGCAGCCGCGGGCGGAGGCGCCCGCCCCCGCCGAGCCCGAGCGGTCGCCGTCCCCCTCGGCCGACCCCGCGGAGGCCCAGGCCAAGGAGCTGGACAAGCTGCTCGCGGACAGCAACAACAGCCGCAACGCGGTCATCCGGTCGGTGGAGAACATCAAGAAGTGCGAGAACCTGGGCAAGGCCGCCACCGATCTGCGCGACGCCGCCCGGCAGCGCAACGACCTGGTCACCAGGCTGGACGAGATCGAGATCGACGAACTGCCCAGGCACCAGGAGCTGTCCGACGCGCTCACCGAGGCGTGGAAGGCGTCGGCCGCCGCGGACAACCACTACGCCGCGTGGGCCGACCAGGTCGCGGGGAGGAAGGGCTGCCGGAAGGGCCAGGCCCGGATCACCGACCGGACCGCCCAGGGCAACAAGGCCAGCGGCGACGCCACGGCGGCCAAGAAGAAGGCGGCCGGACTGTGGAATCCGACCGCCCGCCGGTACGGCCTGCCCGAGAGGCAGTTCAGCCAGCTCTGATCCTGACCGCGTGCCCGGCCCCGGTTGCCGGGGCCGGGCTCCCGCGCCCGGCCCGGAGCCGCGCCGCGCGCGTGCCTCAGCCGCCGTCCGGCACGGTCTCCAGGGTGTCGCGCACGTCGACGAAGCCCTTGCGGGCCGGGGCCAGCGTGCCCTCCCTGATCTGCTGGAAGGTCACCATCGCGTTGACCAGCCGCGGATGGTCGCGCACGGCCAGCATGTCGTCGTAGCGCCAGCTCAGCCGCGGTGTCAGGTCTCCGGTGTCCACCGGGGGCATGGTCTCCAGGGCGCGCCGGACGGTCCTGGCGGTGACGGGCCCCTCGGTGTGCTCCAGTGCCGCCCGCAGCACGGTGTACGCGATCCAGGTGGTCTGGACACCGGGGTCGGCCGCGTCGATCCGGTTGTCGCCGAAGGCGTGCTCTCGGATTACGCTCCTCATCTGCGCCCAGCGCGGGTCGGAGGAGACCGGGTACCAGCCGGTGGCGTACGCGCCCTCCCACTGGCTGTCCGGGCCGCCCGTCCGGTCCACGAGCGACTGCTGCACGCTGCCGAGCACCGAGGCGATCCGCACGCCGGGGCCGTCCTCGCGCAACCGCCGGAAGGAGTCGAAGAAGGTGTCGGTACGGCCGCCGAGCACGGCGGTGACGCAGGCCCCCTCCGCCCCGTCCCCCGCGGCACCGTCCGCACCGCCACCCGTCCCGCCGGCGGTCCGGGTCCCGCCGCCGTCCTCCGCCAGGCCCACTCCGGCCAGGGCGCGCCTGGCGTGCTCGGTGTAGGCGGAGGCGTCCTCCGGGGCGCGGATGTCGGCCGCCGGGCCCCGGTCGCCTGCGGTGGCCAGGCCGGCGTTGAGCAGCCGGGGGAGCTGGTCGCCCGAGACGGTGTCGGGGCGTACGAGCGAGACCCGCTCGCAGTGGTCGGCGAGCTGGTGGCCGTTCCCGGCGAGCAGGGTGGCCTGGCCCCCGTTGACCGGGTACGACAGCGGGCTGGTGAACTCCTCGTCCGTCACGCCGTAGCCGCCGAGGTAGGGGATGCCGGCCGACTCCAGGGCCGTCATGAACGTACGGCCGTGCTGGCTGTACGAGCCGACGACCGCGGCGACCTCCTCGGTGCGGGCGCGGTCGGCGCACCGCGCGGCGCCCACCGAGTCGTTGTGGTCGTTGCAGGTGAGAACGCGGAGTGTCCGCCCGTTGATGCCCCCGGTGGCGTTCACCCAGCGTGCATATGCCTGTGCCATAGCCGGCATACCGGGCATGTTGGTGGCCCCGGTCCCCTCCGGGGCCCAAGTCATCACGGTCACAGTGCCCTCGTCGGCCCTCGCGTCACCGGGCAGCATGCCGCAGCCGGTGAGCAGTGAAGCGCAGATCCCCGTGGTGGCGGCGAGAGCGGCCATGGTCCTAGCGGAACGTTTGCTACGCCATGCGGTCATGACCCCGAACGATTCCGCCGCGGCTGTAACGGACGAGTGATGAACAGCCAACGCGGAGCAACGACGGGGTGAACAGGCGGGGGGTGCGCGGATCCGTCCGGTGCGGAACGTACGATCGACGACCGTGCAGGCACAACAGGGTGAGCCACAGCAGGGTGAGCGGAGCGGGCAGGGCCCGCAGGGCCAGGAGAGGTCTTCCCGCCGGGCCGGTCGTTCGAGCACCATGGACGGCATGCCGCCCAAAGACATGCCCTGGTGGCGCTGGCGCAGCAATGTGCGCTCGGCGCTGCACATGCTCTCCGACCCGGCCTTCCAGCGGGAGTGCTGGCTGACGGGCCTGCCCGGGTACGGCGACGTCACGGACGCCGTCTACCGCCTGGTCGAGGACACCTGGCTGGACAACTGGTCCGCGGACAAGTACATCGGCACGATCTTCCGCGACGCCCAGGAGGCCGCGCTCGTCGACGTCGCGGTGCTGCGCGTCCTGCGGATCATGCACCAGGTCGGGGCGGACGCCCCGGTGGCCGCCTACCTGGAGCACCCGGGCTGGCCGGAGGCCGTCCACGCGGCGCGCGACGCCCACGTCCTGCTCTCCGCCAACGACGGCGAGGACCCGGACCGTCCGCCCCACTCGCTCGACGCGCTGGCGGCCATGCTGCGGGCCGCCTGACCCCCGGCCCCGCCCCGGCCCAGTCCGCCCGGCCCCGTTCCCGCCTGCCGGGACCGGTCACGGCGGCCGGCCCGGATGTGCCACGCTTGTGCACATGAGCCAGCCGCAGCCCACCGCAGCGCCCGAGAAGCCCGAGCAGTACGTCCTGACGTTGTCGTGCCCGGACAAACAGGGCATCGTGCACGCCGTCTCCAGCTACCTCTTCATGACCGGCTGCAACATCGAGGACAGCCGGCAGTTCGGGGACCACGACACCGGGCTGTTCTTCATGCGGGTGCACTTCAGCGCGGAGGCCCCGGTGACCGTGGAGAAGCTGCGGGCGAGCTTCGCGGCGGTGGGCGACTCCTTCCAGATGGACTGGCAGATCCACCGCGCCGACGAGCGGATGCGCGTCGTCCTCATGGTCAGCAGGTTCGGGCACTGCCTGAACGACCTGCTGTTCCGCACGCGCATCGGCGCGCTGCCGATCGAGATCGTGGCGGTGGTCTCCAACCACACCGACTTCGAGGAGCTGGTCTCCTCCTACGGCATCCCCTTCCACCACATCCCGGTCACCAGGGAGACCAAGCCGCAGGCGGAGGCGCGGCTGCTGGAGATCGTCCGCGAGGAGGGCGTGGAGCTGGTGGTGCTGGCCCGCTACATGCAGGTGATCTCGGACGATCTGTGCAAGGAGCTGTCGGGCCGGATCATCAACATCCACCACTCCTTCCTGCCGAGCTTCAAGGGCGCCAAGCCCTACCACCAGGCCCACGCGCGCGGTGTGAAGCTGATCGGCGCCACGGCGCACTACGTCACCGCCGAGCTGGACGAGGGCCCGATCATCGAGCAGGAGGTGGAGCGCGTCGGGCACGAGCTCACCCCCGAGCAGCTCGTGGCGGTCGGCCGGGACGTGGAGTGCCAGGCGCTGGCCCGCGCGGTGAAGTGGCACAGCGAGCACCGTGTGCTGCTCAACGGCCACCGCACGGTCGTCTTCGACTGACGGTCCCGCCCGCGGCCCCGCCGTGCCCGCGCCGGGCGGGCCGGCGGACGGCGCCGGGCGGGGCCTGGCAGGGCCTGGCGGGGTCACATCCGGGAGAGCGAGGCCACGGCCCGCAGGGTGTCGCCGACCGCCTCGTCGTCGCCCTCCCGGCCCGCGGCCGCCTCCCGCGGCGGCACGTGGCCCGCGGCCAGCCGGCAGAACTCCGTGTCCTCCAGCGCGAGACGGGCCACCGTGTGCTCCGGGGAGGCGAGGGCGGCCGGGGAGTCCAGGGGGATGTACCAGTCGCCGCCGCCCCGGCCCCCGATCTCCAGACGGAGGGTGCGGCCCGGAGCGCCCGCCGCCGTCAGCCGGCGCGGCGGGGCGGCCAGCCCGGCGCGGCGCCGCGCCGCGATGGCCTCCGGAAGCCGCCGGGCGACGAAGTCGACCATGCGGGCCAGGTGTTCGGGCGCGGGCGGCTCGTACGGGTAGTCGACCGCCGTGGCGATGTCCTCCGCGTGGATCCAGCACGCGAACGCCCGCCCGGCCAGCGCGTCGCGCAGCGGGCGCCGGAACTCGGCGAAGTCCACCGGCAGATCGGCCTCGTGGGCGTGCAGGGCCGCGGTGCGCACGATGTTCCGGGTCTGGGTGCGCCACTTGTTCCGCACGAACGGCGGCCCGTGCGCGCGGCACCGCTCGACCGCCGTCTCCGTGCGGTCGCCCACGGTGCGCGGGGCGCCGGGGCCGAGGGGGTCGTCCAGCCCGAGCGCGGTGGCCACCAGGCCGTCCACCGAACCGAGGTGGGCGAGCACCCCGCACAGCGTCAGCGTGCGCTCGCCGGTCGCCCAGTGCAGCCGGACCGGGGTGTTCCACTCCGCCTCGCCCATGTCGCGCAGCAGCGCGTCGAGCCGCGCGGTCTCCGCGTCGTACGGCGCCGCCCACTGCGGCAGGGGTGTTCGGGCCGGGCGCAGGCGCAGGCACTCCTCCAGCACCCGCGAGCGCAGCAGCGGGCCCGGGTCCAGGCTCTCCTCGCGGTGCATCAGCCCCACGGCGTCCCGCAGTCGCCGCGCCTCCTCGGCGCAGGACGGGCACCGGGGCAGGTGCGCCTCGACGGCGGCGGTCTCCTCGGGCGAGCAGACCGCCAGGGCCCACACGCCCAGCAGGGACTTCAGGACGAGATGTTCGTCGGGGGAGATGCGGCCGCCCTCCGCGGCGCTCTCCTCACAGCCCGCCTCACAGCCCGCCTCACAGCCCGCCTCACAGCCCTCCTCACCGTCCGCCGCGGCCGCCGGCCCCGCCGCCCGCCCGGTGTCCCGGTCCCCGGCGGGACTCACGAGGCCTTCTCCGTTCCGTTTCCCACGGGCGGACCCGGCGGGCCCGGCGGGCGGGGTGACGGGCGAGCCGCGGCCGTGGAGAGCAACTGGAGCCCCAGCCTCATCCGCCGCCGCGCCTCGCCCTCGCTGACGCCCAGTTCGGCAGCGGCCTCGCGGTAGTCCCGGCGCCCCACGTACGCCAGCTCCAGGGCCGTCCGCAGCGAGCCGGGCATGGCGGTGACCATGCGGTCTGCGCGGGCGGCGGCGGACGCGGCGCGGATCCGCTCCTCCAGCAGGGCCCGCGACTCCGGGGCGGGGGAGACCGCGTCCAGGTGCCGCAGCGCCCGCAGCTGGGTGAGCTCGGTCAGCCACAGGCGCAGCGAGCCGCGCTCCGGCTCGTACGCCCCGGGGTCCGCCCACACCTCGGCGAAGACCTCCGCCACGACGCGGTCCGCGGCCTCCTCGTCGTCCAGGAAGCGGTGGGCGAGGCCGCGCACCACGGAGGCGTGCGCGTCGTACAGCTCCGCCAGCGCGGACTCCTCGCCCCGTACCAGCCGCCGCCGCATCTCGTGGTCCCGGTGAGGACTTGTCGTGCCGGGTGTCCCGTCGGGCGTCTCGTTCGGCATCCTCCACCCCCAGCCTGCTGCTCATCTCGAATGTAATGGCAGAAGCTGACAGGATGCCTCCCTTTAGGGCAGTGTGCTCCTCCACACGGTTGCGCATGGTCGTGGACCGGTCACTTTGTGCGCCTTCGTGTTGATCGGGACGGTTCGGTCCTGTCCGGATCCGGTGGTGTGTTACGCGGGTGTGACCGGAAGTGGGGAGAGGCGGAGACCCGGTTCGGCATAGGGTCGAGGTCTGCAGGTGTCGTGACGATGCCCGGCAGGGGCGGTCGGCGAGGGGGCAGGGCGGGAAGGGAACGTTCCGGTCGGTGTCGGCGGATGAAGGGACTACGGGCGCGTGTCGTTGAAGGTGATCGGGGAGGACCGGGGGGAGTGGGCCGTGCTGCGGGTGTCGGGTGAGCTGGATCTCGTCACCTCCCCCGTGGTCCGCCAGCATGTGCACGACGCCGTGGCCGACGGCCGCCGCAGCCTCGTACTGGACCTGTCGCAGGTGCTGTTCTGCGACTCCAGCGGCGTCGGCGTCCTCATAGCGTCGCGCCGGCTGATGCGCTCGTGCGCCGGCCGGCTCCGGCTGATCCTCCCCGCCCAGGGCGCGGTGGACGGATCCCACGTCAACCGGGTCCTCGCCGCGCTCGGGGTGCGCCGGCTCTTCGACTGCTACCCGGACCTCGACGAGGCGACGGACGACGCCGCCAGCCCGCTCAGCGCCTGACCCCTCCCCTCCCCGCCGCGCCGGTGCGGCGCCCGTCTCCGGGAGCTCGCCCGCACAGGGCGCCGCCGCCGGGACGAAGCCCCCGAAGGCCTGTTCCGAGGAGCCCCGGAGGGCTCCCGGGCCCCGGCGCGCCGGCTCCTGGCCGCACGCGGCCGTCCGGCGCCGGAACGCGTAGGTGATGCCCGAGCCCGGCAGGGCGCCGAGGACGGCGAGGAGCGCCGCTGCCGCTTGTCGTGATCCGAGTCGATCACGAAAAGCGTTGGAGAGAAGGGCAGTTGGCGATTGCGGGCGCATCCGGTCGCATACCGGCGCGTCCGGTGGCGCGCCGCCGCCGACGGCCGCGCGCCGGAGCGCGTTCCGGCCGCCGGGCTCGGATGTTCGACTCCCCGGCCCGGGCGTCGCACAGTATGCGGTGTCACTACTCCTTTGCGCCGGAATATGCCCGAAGCGCTTGTTGCCGCGGCGCCGGTTCCAGCACTCTGTGCGACACCGGGGGAACGGACAGTGGCCTCGCGTCGGCGCGAGGCCGTGCGGACCCGGGCCATGGACGGTGTGAAGGGTGCAGATGCTTCAGGTTCAGCTGGAGGTCGGAAGCGATCCCAGGGAGGTGGGCAGAGCCCGCAGATGGGCCCGGTCGAGACTGGCCGGTTTCGGCATGGAGCCGGACGAGTCCACGGTGGAGACGCTGGTGCTGCTGGTATCGGAACTGGTGACCAACGCCGTCGTCCACACAGGGCGCCCCGCGGTGCTGCGCATGCTCCTGTCCGGGTGCCTCGTGGCGGGGGGAGGGACCGTGCGCATCGAGGTCGCCGACACCAGCAGCAGCCCGCCGCTGCGGCGGCGGGCCGAGGGGGACGCCACCGGCGGGCGCGGCCTGGACCTGGTCGTCGGGCTCGCCGACCGCTGGGGCTGGCTCCACGAGGGCGCGGGCAAGCGCATCTGGTGCGAACTGGACCGCGGCGGCGGTGCGGTGGCCGAGAGCGCGGACGCCCGGGACGCCGGGGACACCGGAAGGGCCGCGGCCCCCGCCGCCCCGCGCGAGGCCTACGACGAGCCGCGGGCCCAGCCGGTCCGCACCTGACGCCGCGCCGGCCCGGCCCCGGCGCACACGGCCCCGGCGCCCTGCGCGTCAACGGCCCTCCACCGTACGGAAGGTGCGGCGGTACGCGCCCGGGGAGACGCCCAGCGCCGCCTGGAAGTGCAGCCGCAGCGAGGCCGCCGTGCCGAAGCCCGCCTCGGCGGCCACCCGCTCCACCGGCAGATCGCTGCTCTCCAGGAGGTGCCGGGCGCGCTCGACCCGCTGCCGGGTGAGCCACCGCAGCGGGCTCGTACCGACCTCCTCGCGGAAGCGGCGGGTGAAGGTCCGTACGCTCATCGCCTCCTTGTCGGCCAACTCCCGCAGTGAGAGAGGCCGTTCGAGATTGCCCAGCGCCCAGGCGCGGGCCGCGCCGGTGGTGCGGATCTGCGGCTCCGGCACGGGCCGCCGCACGTACTGCGCCTGGCCGCCGTCGCGGTGGGGCGGCACGACGGTGCGGCGGGCCACGTCGTTGGCCACCGCCGAGCCGTGGTCGAGACGCACCATGTGCAGGCAGAGGTCGATGCCGGAGGCGACGCCGGCCGAGGTCAGTACGTCGCCGTCGTCCACGTACAGCACGTCCGGGTCCACCCGCACCGCCGGGTACATCCGCCTCAGGCGCTCGCACGACGCCCAGTGCGTCGTCGCCGGCCGCCCGTCGAGCAGCCCGGCCGCGGCCAGGACGAAGGCCCCGGTGCAGATCGAGGCCGTGCGGGTGCCGGGCCGGACGCGGGCGAGTGCCTCGGCCACGGCCGGCTCCTGACGGCCCTCGGTGTAGGCCGGGTCCTCCCCGTGGGCGGCCGGGACGATCACGGTGTCGGCCTCGGCCAGCGCCTCGGGGCCGTGCTCCACGGTGACGGCGAAGTCGGCGTCGGTGCGCACCTGCCCGGGCTCCGGTGTGCAGGTGACGACCTCGTACAGCGGCTCGCCGGCGGCCGACAGCGCCCTGCCCATGATCCGGTGCGGGATGCCGAGTTCGATGGGCAGCAGACCGTGGCGGACGAGGACGGCGACCCGGTGGCGTCCCGGATGGCGGAAGACGGCGGGGCTCATGGCCCGATCCTTGCACACCATGTCCTCCGGGCCACTCGTTCCGCCCCGTTCCAGCGGCCAGGGTGGGGGCGTGACCCAGACACCCCGGACCCTGCCGGCCGACGGGGCGGAGGAGCCGAGCGGCCCGAGCGGCCCGGACGGCCCGGCGGGCGCTCCGAGCACCCCCGCCCCCGTCCCCGTACCGCCGGCCCGCCGCCGCGCCCCGCGTGTGCACCGCGCCTGGTACGTGGCCGCCGTCGCCTTCGTGACCATCGTCGGCGCGGCGGCCTTCGCCTCCCTGCCCGGCCTGCTGATCGACCCCCTCCACACGGAGTTCGGCTGGTCGCGCGGCACGATCGGCTTCGCGATCTCCGTCAACCTCGCGCTGTACGGACTGACCGCGCCCTTCGCCGCCGCCCTGATGGACCGCTTCGGCATCCGCCGCGTCGTGGCCTGTGCGCTCACCCTCATCGCGGCCGGGGCGGGCTCGGCGGTGTTCATGACCGAGCCCTGGCAGTTCACGCTGACCTGGGGCGTGCTCGTCGGCCTGGGCAGCGGCTCGATGGCGCTTGCGTTCTCCGCGACCGTCGCCAACCGGTGGTTCGCCGCCCGCCGCGGCCTGGTCACCGGCCTCCTCACCGCCGCAGGGGCCTCCGGCCAGCTCGTCTTCCTGCCGCTGCTGTCCTGGATCGTCACCCGCCACGACTGGCGTCCCGCCGCGCTGACCGTCGCCCTGGCGGCGCTGGTGGTCGTGCCGTTCGTCTGGCTGCTGATGCGCGACCACCCCGCCGACGTGGGCCTGCCGCCCTACGGCGCGACGGAGTTCGTGCCGAAGCCCGCGCCCGTGCCGGGCGCCGCCGCCCGGGCGGTGCGCGTCCTGCGCGACGCGGCGCGCACCGGCCCGTTCTGGCTGCTCGCGGGCACCTTCGCCATCTGCGGTGCCTCCACCAACGGCCTGATCAAGACCCACTTCGTGCCCGCCGCCCACGACCACGGCATGCCGGTCACGGCCGCCGCCTCGCTGCTCGCCGTGATCGGTGTCTTCGACATCGCGGGCACGGTCTTCTCCGGCTGGCTCACCGACCGCTTCGACTCCCGCCGGCTGCTGGCCGCCTACTACGCGCTGCGCGGCCTCTCACTGCTTCTGCTGCCGCTGCTGCTGGCCCCGGACGTCCGGCCGCCGATGGTCTTCTTCATCGTCTTCTACGGCCTGGACTGGGTGGCCACCGTCCCGCCCACCATCGCCCTGTGCCGGGAGCACTACGGCCCGGACGGGGCGATCGTCTTCGGCTGGGTGCTCGCCTCCCACCAGGTCGGCGCGGGACTCGTCGCCTTCCTCGGCGGCGCGGCCCGCGACGCCCTCGGCTCCTACGACCCGGTGTGGACCGCCTCGGGCGCGCTGTGCGCGGCGGCGGCGCTGATGGCCCTGGTGATCCGCCGGCGCCCGGCGGCGGTCACGGGGTGAGCCGCTCGCGCCAGGGGCCGCCCGGCAGCAGGGCCGCCAGTACGGAGAGCAGATGGGGCGGCTCGACCCGGCCGGGCAGCGAGTCCAGGTCCGGCCACGGCACCCAGGCGTACGCGTCCAGCGCGGTCCGCTCGTGGGGGAGCAGGCCGGTCCGCGACACCGCCGGCCGCCCGCCGCCGAAGCGGGCGGGGAAGAACAGCTCCGTGCCGGAGTACCGCCGGCCCTTCCACCGCACGTCGCGGTCGACGGGCACCGGCCGGTCCAGGACCGCGGCCGGGTCCAGTCCGGTCTCCTCGGCCAGTTCGCGCCGGGCCGCCTCCAGCGGCGTCTCACCGGGCTCGATGCGGCCGCCGGGCGGCTCCCGGAGCCGTGAACCGTCGTACGGGTCGCGCCACTTCAGCAGGAGGACGCGGTCGGCGGCGTCCAGGCGGACGACCCGGGCGGCGGGCGGGCACGCGACCGGGCCCGCCAACGGGCCCGTCACTCGGTCGTCGTGCGCGCGACGGCCCGGGCGATCTTCCGCGCGTCAATGGCCAGTTCGCGCAGCATGCCGCTGATGGGGTTGGTGTAGCCGGTGAAGTACAGCCCCGCGGCGGTGGGCACCGTACGGGCGCCGCGGGCGCGGGGCAGCCCGCGCTCGTCCAGCACGCCGAGGTGGCCCACCATCTCCTCCAGCCCGCGCCGGTAGCCGGTGGCCGCTATGACGGCGTCCGGGGCGATGACGCTGCCGTCGGCGAGGGCGACCTCGGGTCCGTCGAAGGACTCCACCGCGGCCACCGGCTCTATCCGGCCCTGGCGCACGGCCTTGACGAAACCCGTGTCCTGCACGGGGATCGCGCCCTGCCGCACCCGGGTGTACAGGCCGGTCTCGGGGCGCGGCAGGCCGTGGCGCGACAGGTCCGGCAGGGAGACCTTCGCCAGCCCCCGGGCCATCCCGTCCACCATGCGCACCGGCAGCCGCCGTACCGCGATGCCGGTCGCCTGCGCGGGCCAGCCCAGGGTGGAGCGGCGGACGATGTGGGGCGGGGTGCGCACCGCGAGCCGCACCCGGGCCGCGCCGCCCTCGGCCAGGTCCAGGGCTATCTCGGTGCCGGTGTTGCCGGTGCCGACGACCAGCACGTCCCGGCCCTCGTACGGCCGTGCGTCACGGTAGGAGCGGGCGTGCAGCAGCTCGCCCTTGAACGAGTCGCGTCCGGGCCAGTCGGGCACGCGCGGGGTGTGGTTGTGCCCGGTGGCCACCACGACCACCGGCGCGGCCAGCTCCCGGCCGCCGTTGGCCCGCAGCACCCAGCTGCCGTCGTCGGCCCGGTCGATGCGGCTGACCTCCACGCCCGCGGCGATCTCCAGCCGGTGGTGGAGCGCGTAGTCCTCCAGGTAGCGCACCAGGTCGTCCCGGCGCACCCAGCGCCCGTACGAGCGCGGGATCGGCATGCCGGGCAGCGCGGACCGGCGGCGTGTGGTGTGCAGGCGCAGCCGGTCGTAGTGGCCGCGCCAGGAGGCCCCGACGGAGTCGGCCCTCTCCAGCACGACGGACCGTATGCCGCGATCCTTCAGGGCGGCGGCGGTGGCCAGCCCGCCGGGACCTCCCCCGATGATGTGCACCGGTCTGCTGTCGTCGGACATGTGCATGCCCATGAGTCTATGCCCCGCTTCCTCCCCCGCGTGCCCGGTCTCCGAACGCCGGGACGACACCGCGGTCCCGGCTTCCCGGGCAGGGGGCGCGGAAACCTAGAAGGGCAGCGACAGCAGGCGCACCGGGCCCGGCGGCCAGCCGGCACCCTCGCGCAGCGGCGTCCACATGGTGCGCATCGGCATGGTCACCGGGCCGTCGGGCTGCTCGACGCGGACGTGCTCCTCCAACTCCCGCCACCCCAGGGACTCGTAGACCGGCATCCACTCCGGCCAGCAGAACAGCAGGCCGACGTCGGGACCCATGCCGCGCGCGTGCTCCACCGCCGCGGTGACGACCGCCCGCCCCAGGCCCCGTCCGCGCATCCCGGGCGCGACGATCACACCGCCCAGGCCCACCGCCTCGGTGCGGGAGCCCGCGATGGCCACCGGCACGGTCACCAGGCCCGCGTGCGCTACCAGGCGGCCCTCCCGCCGGATGCCGAAGTGCTCCTGCTTGGGCCGCCACGCCATGACCAGCCCCTCGATCTCGAAGGGATCGGGGACGCCCCCGCAGACCTCTTCCCGGTCGGCCCCGGTGAACTCCGGCAGCCGTACCACCGTGTGCCGCTCTCCGCAGGTGCTCGCGCTCGTCGTCGTCACATGACGATCCTGCTCCGGCGGGGCGCCCGCCAATCCGCGCGGTGCGCGAAGCGGCGCGCGGATTGGTGCGCGAAGGGGACGGGAAGGGGCCGGGGGCCGCCGGGACGCACACCGTCCCGGCGGCCCCCGGCGCGATGCGGGGAGGCATCGCCGATCGCACTCCTCACCGGTTCGCCCCCGGCCCGGACCCCGGGGCGTGGGACCTGCGCCCCGGAACCCGGATACCCGGAGATCGCCGCCTGCCTCCGTGCGCTGTGCGGCACCCGGGGGGACCGCCCGGGCGCCGGGCCGTGATCATCGCCACGGAGCGGACGGCACCCCGCCCGGCGGCCGGGGTTGCGGCCGGCCGGCGAGCGGCGTACGCAGACTTTGTACACCGGTGTGCGGACGGCCGGTGACACCTGCGGGACAGCGGCACTAAGGTGCCGCAGCGTGAGGCGCGACGGAGGCGGGGCATCGGCGGAGGAGCCGCGCCCCGACACCCTGGCGGCCCATCTGTCCGCGCTCGGTGTGGACGGCGGGGCCGTCGCCCTGTACGTGGCACTGCTGACGGGCCGTCCGGTGCCCCGGGCCTCCCCCGAGGCGCGGCGCGCGCTGCTCGCGCTCGGCCTGGCGGCGGAGGTGCCCGCCGGCGAGGTGCCCGCCGGGGAAGGGGTGGGCGGGGAAGGAGCGGGCGGTGATGAGCGCGGCGCACGGGACTTCTCCGGCGGACTGGTGCCCGTACCGCCCGCGTCCGCGCTGGAGTTGCTCTCCCGGCGCGAGACGCTGCGGCTGGAGGAGGCCCGTTCGGCGGTGGCGCGCGCCTACGAGCGCTACCGCCGCCGTACGCCGTCGGCCGTGGGCGGCTCGGTCGCCGAGGAGGTGACCGGCGGCGACATCGACCGCGTGCTGGGCGAGGCGCTGGGCGGGGCGCGGCGGGAGGTGCTGCGGTTCGACTCGCCGCCGTACTTCTGGGACACCGAGCGCGGCACCAAGGAGGAGGTCGGGCAGCTGCGCCGCGGGGTGCGCTACCGGGTGGTGTACACACGGGAGTCGCTCGCCCGCCCCGGCTACCTCACCGAGAACGTCCAGCCGTGCGTGGACGCGGGCGAGGAGGCCCGGGTGGTGTCCGGGCTGCCGGTGAAGCTGATGGTGGTGGACGACCGCGTCGGCTTCGTCTCGATGTCCATCGCGGACGTGGACGTCAGCCGCAGCATGCTCGTGGTGCGGCCGAGCGCGTTACTCGCCGCGCTGCGGGCGCTGTTCGAGGCGTACTGGGGCCGGGCGCTGCCCGTCCACCCCGAGAGCGGGGCCGCCGCGCCGGGCGGCGCCCGGCCCGGCCCGGCCGAGCGCCGCATCCTGGCGATGCTGGTCGCGGGGGTGCCCGACAGCCAGATCATCCGCGAACTGGGCGTCAGCCGCCGCACGTTCTTCCGCCGCATGGAGCTGCTGATGGCGCAGGCCGGTGCGGGCAGCCGCTTCCAGCTCGCCCTCCAGGCGCAGCGGCGGGGCTGGCTGTGAGGCCCGGCCGTGCGATGTCCCGCGATGCCCGGACTGCGATGCCCGCCCGCCGCCCGCCGACGGGCCGCGTACCGCGTACCGCGGGAGCCTGCGTCACCGTGCCGCGTACCACCGGCCTGGCACAGAAGTGCACGTGGGCACCGGGGTGCCATGGCACCCCGGTGCCCCGCGGGTGACATGCCATCGGCTAGAACCGTGAGCACTCTCCAGTGCACACGCACCCCCCAGCGAAGAGAGAACACACGTTGAAGAAGGCCAGAAGACCCCGAATAGCCGTCGGCGCCGCCCTGGCGGCGCTCGTCCTGGCGGGCACCACCGCCGAGGCGGCGTCGGCCGCCCCCGGCCCGCAGCCCGCTCCCCTGGGAGAGGTCCGGGGCGCTGACGCGCCCGGCGCGCTGGACGGCGAGTACATCGTGGTGCTGAAGGACTCCGGCGACCGGGCCCGCGGGCTGAGGACGGCGCGAGGCGTACGCGACCGGGCCGAGGAGCTGGCCGGCGCCTTCGGCGGCGAGGCGGAGCGCACCTACTCCTCGGCCCTCAAGGGCTTCTCGCTGAAGGCCACCGAGAAGCAGGCGCGGCGCCTGGCCGCCGACCCCTCGGTGGCGTACGTCGAGGCCAACCGCGTCGAGCGCGGCGACGTCCTGCCGCAGGCGCCGGACGCGGCCGCCGCCCGGAGCGCGGCACGGAGCGCGACCCAGGACGTGCAGCCGGACCCGGGCTGGGGCCTGGACCGCATCGACCAGCGCGACCTGCCGCTGGACGCGAGCTACGGCTACGGCACCACGGCGTCGAACGTCACCGCCTACGTCGTGGACTCCGGCGTCAACATCGCCCACGAGGACTTCGGCGGGCGCGCCTCCTACGGCTACAACTTCGTGGACGGCAACCGGACGGCCTCCGACTGCCACGGGCACGGCACGCACGTGGCGGGGCTCCTGGGCGGTGCGGCGTACGGCGTCGCCAAGGGCGTGAAGCTGGTCGCCGTGAAGGTGCTGGACTGCCAGAACTCGGGCACCACCGAGGGCGTGCTGGCGGGTTACGACTGGGTCGTGAGGAACGCCGTCGGGCCCGCGGTCGCCAACGTGAGCATCGGCGGCGCCGCGAGCGACGCCAAGGACGCGGCGGTGCGCAGGATGGTCCAGGCGGGGATCACCGTCGTGGTCTCGGCGGGCAACAAGGCCACCGACGCGTGCACCCAGTCGCCCGCCCGCGAGCCGTCGGTGATCACGGTGGCCGCGACGGCGCGGGACGACTCCAGGCCGAGCTGGTCCAACCACGGCGGCTGCGTGGACGTCTTCGCGCCCGGGGCCTCCGTCCCGTCGGCCGGGATCGACTCGAATACGGCGGTGCGGACGATGAGCGGTACGTCGATGTCCGCGCCGCACGTGACGGGCGCCGCGGCGCTCCACGTATCGGAGAACCCGGACGCCACGCCCGCGGCGGTGACCCGGGCGCTGCTGGACGCGTCGAGCGCCGGCCGGGTGGCGGGTCCGGGGGAGGGGTCGCCGAACCGGCTCCTCTACAGCCGCTTCTGACGTCCCCGGGCGCCTCCGGGCGCCTCATGGCGGGGCTTCCCGGGCGGGCCGGTGACAGGGGCCGGCCGCCCGGGAAACCGGGCACGGACAGGAAACGGACAGGAACGGGACGGGAACAGGACGCGACGGGGAACCGGGCCGGCGGCCCGGACGCCTACCGGCTGGGCTTGCGGCCCGTGACGCCGAGGTAGAGCAGATAGGCGAGGTTCGGCTTCAGGTCGGACTTCTTGGCGCCCCAGCTCTGCGCGGCCTTCTGCTGGCCGGCCACCGAGGCGAGCATCGACACCAGGGAGCCCGCGACGGCCGCCGGACTGATGTCGGGGTCCGCCTTGCCCTTGGACTGGAGCTTTCCGATGGAGTCGGCCAGCGGGCCGGTGATCCCGTTGAGGACCTTCGTGCGGATCTTGGAGAAACGTTTGTCCCCCTCGGCCGCGCCCAGGTCCACCACCCGCAGGATCGCGTCGTTCTCCCGCCAGAAGGAGAGGAGGCCGTCCACCAGCTCCTCCGCCGTCTGCCATCCGGCCCTGCCCGTCCACTGGCGGTCGGTGGCCAGCTCGCTCAGCGAGGAGCTCTCCTTCGACATCTCCTCGGCCAGCTCCAGGACGGCGCCCTCCACGTCCGGGAAGTACTGGTAGAAGGTCGCGGGGGAGGTGCCCGCGCGCCGGGCGACGTCGATCACCCGGACGTCGCGGTAGGGCGACGAGCTGAGCATCTCGTCGAGGCAGGTGAGCAGCTTCTGCCGCGTCGCCTGGCCACGGCGCCCGGCCACCCGACCGTCAACAGTTCGTACTTGTCCTGTCATGTCGTCAGCTTACCGAGGGATGATCGGCCCGCGATTCGACCGGCCCCAAATGGGGTGATCCCCTGCACGAGGGGTAATCCGCGGATAGCGTTCGCTTATCGGGACGCAACCGCACGGAAGGAGCCGGAGATGGTCGCTGCCGGAGGCGCCTTCGCCGAGGGCACACCCTGCTGGACCGACGCGATGCTCCCCGACCTGGAGGCGGGCAAGCGCTTCTACGGCGAGCTGTTCGGCTGGACCTTCGGCGACCCGGCCCCGCCCGGACAGGGGTCCCGCACGGTCGCGCTGCTCGGCGGCCGGCGGGCCGCGGCGCTGCTCCGCAAGCCGGACGGCCGGCTGCCGACGGTGTGGACGGTCTACTTCGCCGCCTCCGACGCCGCGGCGACGGCCGGACGCATCCGGGCCGCGGGCGGGCAGCTCGTCACCGAGCCCGAGGCGGTCGGCCGGGACGGGGTGGCGGCCACCGCCGTCGACCCGGGCGGCGCGGTCTTCGGCCTGTGGCAGCCGGGGGAGCTGGCGGGCTTCGAGGCGGTGCGCGAGCCCGGCTCGTACGTGTGGACGGAGGTGTGCACCCGGGAGAGGGAACCGGTGGACGCCTTCTACCAGGAGGTCTTCGGCTACTCCATGTACCCGGCCGGTGACGAGAGCGCGGGGGAGGCGGCCGACGTCATGGTCTGGGCCCCGCGGGGCGAGCCCGCCGACGACGAGCACGCCGTCGGCAGCCGTACGATGATCGACGAGACGTACCCGGTGGAGATGCCCGCCCACTTCCTCGTCCACTTCGCGGTCGCCGACTGCGACGCGGCCGTCCGCACGACCGTGCGCATGGGCGGCCGTACGGTCGACGGCCCGCAGGACACCCCCTTCGGGCGCTACGCCGTCCTCACCGACAACCAGGGCGCGCGCTTCGGGGTCCTGGACACCTCCACCGCGCTCTGAGGCCGGGCGCGGAGGCGGCGCTTCCAGGGCATCGGGGAAACCGCTTCCCGGGAACCTCGGCCGGGGCGGCGCCCGGGAGGACCGCATGGGCGCAGGGGCCCGGCGGCCGCGGAACGGTCCCGTCCCGGACCTCACCGGCCGGGAATGGGCGACTCACCGCCCCCGGGTTCGCAACCGGGGGCTCCGCCAGGAAGAATCGCTGTCGGACCGCGGGACCGGTACGGCGGTGGAAGGCTGCACGGGGCGGCGATCGCCGACCCCGACGGGGAGGTGGCAGGCAAGTGGTGGAGCAGCTGACGCAGCACGATCCGCGGCGTATCGGCCCGTTCGAGGTGCTCGGACGGCTGGGCGCCGGGGGCATGGGGCTGGTCTACCTCGCCCGTTCGGCCTCCGGGCGCCGGGTGGCGATCAAGACGGTGCGCACCGAGCTCGCCGAGGACCAGCTCTTCCGCGTCCGCTTCACCCGGGAGGTGGAGGCGGCCCGCGCGGTCAGCGGTTTCTACACCGCCGCCGTCGTGGACGCCGACCCGCGCGCCGCGGTGCCGTGGCTGGCCACCGCGTACGTGCCCGCGCCGTCCCTGGAGGAGATAGTCAACGAGTGCGGGCCGCTCCCGGCGCAGGCCGTGCGCTGGCTGGCCGCCGGCGTCGCCGAGGCGCTCCAGTCCATCCACGGCGCGGGCCTGGTCCACCGCGACCTGAAGCCCTCCAACGTGCTGGTGGTCGAGGACGGCCCGCGGGTGATCGACTTCGGCATCGCCTCCGGGGTGTCCAACACCCGGCTGACGATGACGAACGTCGCCGTCGGCACACCCTCGTACATGTCACCCGAGCAGGCGCGGGACTCGCGCAGCGTCACGGGCGCCAGCGACGTCTTCTCCCTCGGCTCCACCCTGGTCTTCGCCGCCACCGGCCATCCGCCCTTCCACGGGGCGAACCCCGTCGAGACCGTCTTCATGCTGCTGCGCGAGGGCCCGGACCTGGAGGGCCTGCCCGACGAGCTCGGACCGCTCATCGAGTCCTGCATGCGCACCGAGCCCGACCAGCGGCCCACCCCGGCCGACCTCCAGGCGCAGCTCGCCCCGCACCTGTTCTCCTCCGGCGGCGACGACAGCGGCACGGCCTCCGCCTGGCTCCCGGCCGGCGCGGTGGCGCTGATCGAGCGGCACCGGGGCGGGCGGGTGCGGCCCGCGCAGCCGGCGTCCCGGCCCAGGCACCGGGCGCCGGA
>NZ_JBKJFM010000126.1:0-18750 GCF_046614825.1 Streptomyces nanhaiensis | reverse complement strand
CCGCGCTCTGCACGCCCTCCTCCTCCGCCGGGTCGGCGGCCAGCCGCCGCAGCCGCTCGACGACCCGGGTGTCGCCGGTGGCGGCGTGGCGGGCGGCGATCTCGCGGGTGGACTCCTCGCAGTCCCACAGGCACTCGATGGCGAAGCCCGCCGCGAAGGCGGGATCGGTGGCGGCCAGGGCGCGGGCCGCCCGGCCGCGCAGCTGGGAGGAGGAGGTCTCGCGGTAGACGTGCCGCAGGAGGGGGGCGGCGCGGTGCACGGCCAGCCGGCCGGCGCCGTCGACCAGCGGCCACAGGGCGCCGCAGTCGGGCCCCCCGGCGCGCACGGTGCGGCGCAGCGCGGCCAGCACCAGGGGGGCGTCCCGCTCCGCGCCGTGGCAGGCCAGCAGCGTGGCTGCCGCCGTGCCCAGGGCGTCCTCGCGCCGCGCCCACCGGCGGGCGCGTTCGAGCGCGGCGGTGCCGCGCATCCGGGAGAGGGCGTCCAGCGCGGCCCGGGCGACGGTGCCGGGGGGGTCGCCCGCGAGGTCGGCGGGGTCGGCGGCGGCCGGGTCCCCCGCGGCGGCCTCGATCAGGTCCAGCGCGGCCGGGTCGCCCCGCTCGGCGAGGTGGCGCAGGGCGACGGCGCGCGCGATGCCGGGGCCGGACCGGGCGGCGTCGAGCAGTTCGGGGCGGTCCTCGGGCCCGGCTACGGCGGCCAGGCAGCGGGCCGCCGCGGCCTCGCGGTGCCTCGGGCCGGGGCCCGGAGCCGCCATGTGCACCGCGGACCCCGCGGGCACGGAGGCGAGCGGTCCGTCGGCGGCGGGGTGGGCGGCGGTCAGGAGCGGATCGCCTTCCTGGGCCCAGTCGAGCACCGCGCGCACGCTCCAGCCGGGGCGCGGCCCGGCCGGCCTCATCTGGCGCTGCCAGCGGCCGAAGGAGCCCTGCTCACGAGCGTGTGCCAGGCGTTCGCCCTGCTCGGGGCGGTCCGGGTCCTCGGCCCACAGCCGCCAGGGCCTGGGCTCGAAGGCGTCGCGGACGGCCGCCGCCAGCTCGGCGTCGCCCTCGGGGGTGCGCGGGAAGCGCGCCAGGACGGCGGGGCCCAGCGGGCGCAGTCCGGCGTCGTCGTCGCGGACGGCCAGTTCGTCCAGGGCCCAGCGCCAGTTGGCGCCGCGCGAGACGTAGCGGCGCAGCAGCAGCAGTGCGCCGCGGTCACCGTAGGAGGCAAGGTGCCCGAGGACGGAGAGGGCCAGTCCGGTGCGCTCCTCGCCGCTGTCGGTGAGGTCGTCGGGGCCGAACAGGTGCTCCTCGATGTCGTCGAGCCCGGCGTCCAGCTCCATGTGGAGCCGTGCATAGTACAGGGAGCGGTGCTCGAGCCGCCAGTCGCGCCGGGGGTCACAGCGCAGGCAGTGGCTCAGCGCGGCGAGCGCTTCGGCACGCGGGGCCGCGAGAGCGTGCAGCGTGCCGTCGCCGCGGCCCCTCTGGAGGAGGCCGAGCAGCGTACCGCTGGGCGCTATGTCGGAATCGACGGAATCGGCGAACATAAGGTCAGCATCCGGTGCGGGGTGAGGGACTGGCAACGGGATTTCCGCTCTCCGGCGTTCCGGCCGGTCACCACGGGTTCGTCCCCCGTTCCTCCCGGGTCCTCCCACGGGTTCCCGGCACCGTGCGGAAAGCGGTCACTCCGGCCGCCGAAGGATACCGGGACCGCGGCGCCGCGCCGAGTCCGCGCGCACGGGCGGTGGGGGGAAGGCGGCGGCCCCGGGCGTCCGCGGCCGCGGGACGGCCGGGTGCCCCGGGGCCCGCCGCCGCTACACCGCCGCCCCGCCCGCGGCCCGCCGGGGCGCGGGCACCGCGGCCCCCGCACCGGGGGAGCCGGGAGCCGCGGGGAGGGCGAGCGCGATCTCCTCTCGCAGGTCCTCGACCTTGGGGTACCCGGCGTACCGTCCGGTGAGCCGGTACATCTCCCGCAGCCGGTCCCAGGTGCGGTGGGAGGAGGTGTTGCCGATGGTGACCAGGGCCAGCCGCGCGTAGCGGTCCGCCTGCTCGGGGTCGTCGGCGATGAAGCAGGCTGAGGCGAGTGAGATGTAGTCGAGGATCTTCGACCGCTCACGGCCCTTCTCCCGCAGCCGCAGCGCCTCCTTGGCGTGCTTCTCGGCCGTCCTCGCCGCCGAGGGGTCGTGCTCGGCCAGGGTGCGGTACGCCAGCGCCTGCATCCCGTGCAGGTCGGCCTCGTCGAACAGCTGCATCCAGCTCGGCGGCGGTACGTCCCCCCGGTCGGAGACGAACAGGTCCTCGGCCCGGCCGAGGGTGCGCCGCATCGCCTGGCCGCGCCCCATCGAGGCGTGGGCCCACGCCTCGATGGTGTGGAGCATCGCGCGGGTGCGCGGCAGGGTCTCCTCGCCGCAGCCGGCCTTGGCCAGCTTCATCAGGTCCAGGGCCTCGTCGGGTCTGCCCAGGTGCACCATCTGGCGCGCGGCCCGGGAGACGGCCTCCCCGGCGCGGGGCCGGTCGCCGCCCTCGCGGGCCGCGTGCGCGGCGATGACGAAGTACTTCTGCGCGGTGGGCTCCAGGCCGACGTCGTGGGACATCCAGCCGGCGAGGACCGCCAGGTTGGCCGCCACTCCCCACAACCGCCGCTGGATGTGCGGCGGGTGCCGGTAGGCGAGCATGCCGCCCACCTCGTTGAGCTGGCCCACCACCGCCTTGCGCTGGAGGCCTCCGCCGCGGGCCGCGTCCCAGGCGCGGAAGACCTCCACGGAGTGCTCCAGGGACTCGACCTCCTCCGCGCCGACGGGCGCGGCCTCGTAGCGGTCGGAGGAGGCGGGGACGGCGAGGGCGGAGCCGCCCGGCCGGGGGGCGCCCGCAGAAGCCGGATCGGCCCGGAGCCAGTCGTACAGGGCGCTGCTGAGCGCCGGTCCTGCGGTGAGCGCGGCGCCCGCGCCCACCAAGCCGCGTCGGTTGAGCATGAGGTCCATTCCCGTGAATTCGGTGAGGACCGCGGCGGTCTGTTCGGGGGCCCACGGCAGTCCGTGGACGGACTGCCGTCTGCCTGCCTGCCCGGACCGGCTGAACCCGAGGTCCTCGATGGTCACGACACGGCCGAGTCGCTCGGTGAACAGGGTCGCCAGCACCTTCGGCACCGGATCGCGCGGGGTCTCCCCCATGTCGATCCAGCGCCTCACCCGGGAGGTGTCGGTCGCCAGCTGCGGGTGGCCCATGGCCGCCGCCTGCCGGTTCACGCGCCGGGCGAGCTCGCCCTTGGACCAGCCGGTGAGGCCGAACAGGTCCGCGAGGCGGGTGTTGGGTCCCTTGGTCACGTCTAAGCCCCCAGGTTCTCGGCTGTGTCGACAGTAGCCCTCGCGGGCCGCCCCCGAAGGGGCGCGCGGGCATTCGCCAGGGTTCGCCAGGGTCCGCCAGATGGTGTGCCACCCGTGCCCGGGTGTGCTGTAGGAAAGCGCCACCCCGTCCGGTCTCCGGGCTTCCGCATTCCCCAGGGTGCGGTGCGCCCCGGCCGGCCGGGTGGCGCGGCAATCCGTCGGCGCACGAAGGGATCCGGCTCGTCCATGAATCCAACACCGTCTCCCGTGCCGGCCCCGGTCCGGCCGCGTCCGCGACCGCAGTACGGCACCGTCCTCCCCGAGCCGGTGCGCACACCGTCCGCGGTCGCCGGACTGCCCCGGCCGCGCCGGGCTCCCGGCGCGGGGGTCCTGCCGGCCGCCGGGAGGCTGGAGCCGTCCGGCCCGCGGGACGGGCGGCTGCGTACCGCCATCGCCTCGGTGCACCGGGTCTGCCCGGAGTTCCAGCCGGTGCAGGTGCTGCGCCGGGGCGGGCGCTCGGTACTGCTGGCGGGCACCGTCGGCCGCGGCGGCGCGGTCGCCAAGTGCCTGCTGGACCACTCGCCCGCGCGGGTGGAGCGGTTCAGGCACGAGATAGCGGCCTACCGCGCCTTCGTGCGCCACCGGCCGCCGGTGCGGGTGCCCCGGCTCATCGCGGCCGATCCCGACGGCTGCGTACTGGTCGCCGAGCGGGCTCCGGGCCGCCCGATGGCACTCCAGCGGCATCCGCTGGAGCCCCCGTCGCCGGCCGACCTGCGCGCGGTGCTGGGCGCGGTGTGCCGGGTGAACGACTGGCGGCCGCCCGCGGGCCTCTTCGGGGCCCCGGTCGACTACGGTGTGCGGATCGCCCGCTACCACGGACTGGGACTGCTGACGGACCGTGACCTGGGCGACCTGCAGAAGCTGCTCCACGGCCTGGCGCGCGGCGGCGGCCGCGCGCAGTTCTGCCACGGCGACGCCCTGCCGGTGAACGTGCTGCTCTCCCCGGCAGGTCCGGTGCTGCTGGACTGGGAGCACGCGGGCTGGTACCTGCCGGGCTACGACCTGGCCACCCTGTGGTCGGTGATGGGCGACAGCCCGATGGCCCGCCGCCGCATCAGCCGGCTCGCCCAGGCAGGGGGCCGCGACGCGCGGGACGCCTTCCTGGTGAATCTGATGCTTCTCCTCACCCGGGAGGTCCGTGCCTGCGAGACGGCGGTGCAGCGCGCCATGCGGGACCCGGGACCGGCACCGGGCAGCGACCGGACCGGCCTGCTGAGCACCGGCGAGGAGCAGCGGCTGCTGCTGCGCCGTCTGCACGACGACTGCGCGATGGTCCGGCGTGCGGTGCGGGCGGCGGTGGGCACCCGCTGACGAGCAGCCCCCGCGGCGCCCCGCCGCCGGCCCGGGAACGGGCCGGCGGCGGGGCGCCGCGGGGTGCCGCGGGGTGCCGCGGGGCGTCACCGGGCTGGACCTGTGACGCCGCGCAGGTCCGGGCCCGCTCCGGGGTGAAGACTGCTCCGGATGGCCTCTGACGTGCGAAAACCCATCAGTGAAGGCTTCCTCCGAGGTCGTTGACGGATCGTCGGCCGGCCGATACCCCTGTGGGCAGTCCCGTGCCGCGCCACCGCGGCGTACCCGTCAGGAGGCCGTCTTGCCAGGAGCCGTTCCCGTACGCCCGTCAGCTTCTCCGCCCGGTTCCGCCCGCCGGCGGCTGCGGGCGCTCACCGCGGCCTCGGTGGCCGCCCTGCTGCTGCCCCTCCTGCCGGCCACCGCCGACGCCGGCGGGCGGGAGCCGGATTCGCTGCAGGAGGCGTTCGCCCGCGCCGCCGACCGGTACCAGGTGCCCGAGAGCGTGCTGCTGGGGGTGTCGTACCTGCAGTCCCGCTGGGACGGCCACCGCGGCGCGCCCAGTGTCTCGGGCGGCTACGGGCCCATGCACCTGACCGACGCGCGCACCGCCCTGGCCGAGGACCCCCACCACAGCCACGGCACCGAGGACGCGCGCGGCGACACCGCCCGCGCCGCCAGGCGGGCCCACGACGCGGTGCCCGGTACCGCCGCGCTGCCCGCCCGGCTGCGCACCCTGGAACGGGCGGCCGAGCTGACCGGGCTGGACGAGGAGGAGCTGCGGCGGGATCCGGCCGCGAACATCGCCGGAGGCGCGGCGCTGCTGGCCGCGGCGCAGCGGGAGCTGGGGCTGCCGCTCAGCGAGGACCCCGCCCGGTGGTACGGGGCCGTGGCGCGCTACCCGGGCTCCGGGGACGCGCGGGCGGCCGGGGTCTTCGCCGACGAGGTCTTCGACGTGATCCGCGAGGGCGAGCGGCGCACCACCGACTCCGGCCAGCACGTGGTGCTGGAGGGCGATCCGGGCCTGGCCCCGGAGACCGCTCAGCTGGACGGCCCCGGGCTGCGCCCGGCGTCCTCGGCGCGCGACGAGCGCGTGGAGTGCCCGGCGTCCGTCTCGTGCGAGTGGCTCCCGGCGCCGTACGAGGAGTACGCCAACCCCGACGGATCGCCGAACTACGGCAACCACGACAAGGCGGACCGGCCCGCGTCTCAGAAGATCGACTACATCGTGGTGCACGACACCGAGGCGACCTGGGACACCACCCTGCGCCTGGTGCGGAACCCGAAGTACGTCTCCTGGCACTACTCCCTGCGCGCCTCCGACGGCCACATCGCCCAGCACGTCCCCACCAGGGACGTGGGCTGGCACGCGGGCAACTGGTACGTCAACGCCAAGTCGGTCGGGCTGGAGCACGAGGGCTTCCTGACCGCACCCGACGCCTGGTACACCGAGGCGATGTACCGCACCTCGGCGCGGCTGGTGCGGTACCTGGCCCACCGGTACGACATCCCGCTGGACCGGCAGCACATCATCGGGCACGACAACGTGCCGGGCGTGACCTCCGCCAACATCCCCGGGATGCACACCGATCCGGGGCCGTACTGGGACTGGCAGCACTACTTCACGCTGCTGGGCGCGCCCTTCCACCCCACGGCCGGTCCGGACTCGGAGCTGGTGACCGTCCGGCCCGACTACGAGAAGCACAAGCCCCTCTACACCCGGTGCGACGGCTCCGGGCAGCCCTGCCCGCCGCACGGTTCGGGCGCGGTGCGCCTGCACACCGGGCCGAGCGCCGACGCGCCGCTGGTGAGGGACGCAGGGCTGCGGCCGGGCGGCGGCGAGTCCACCACCGGCGTCAACGACACCGGTGCCCGCGCCTCGACCGGCCAGCGGTACGCGGTGGCCGAGCGCCGGGGCGAGTGGACGGCGATCTGGTACCTCGGGCAGAAGGCGTGGTTCCACAACCCCGCCGACGCGCCGACCGCGGTGGGCTCCCGGGGCCTGGTCGTCACCCCGAGGGAGGGCGTGGAGTCGGTGCCCGTCTACGGCCGCGCCTACCCGGAGGCCTCCGCCTACCCCGAGGGGATCCCGGCCCAGGCGATCTCGCCGCTGCCGTACACGGTGGGGGCGGGCCAGGCGTACGCCCTGGGGCTGCGGACGAAGGGCGAGTACTACTACGCCAAGACCTTCGACCCCGCCGGCCACGTGGTGGTCCGCGGCGAGGAGGAGTACTACCAGATCCAGCTCGGGCACCGGGTGGCCTTCGTCAGGGCCGCCGACGTCACGGTGCGGCCCGCCCGGCGGTGAGGTGACGGGGGGGCGCACGCTGCGGGGAGGGACGCCGCGAAGCGCCCCTCCCCGGGTGTCCCTCATGTCCTCGGCCGTCCGCGCCGCCGGTGCGTCAGCGCTGGAACAGCTCCGCGGGCAGCGGCTTCAGCAGCTGGTAGAGGTCCTCGGTGATCGGCCGGTCCCAGCTGGCGATGGTGACCAGCACGCCGTCGCTGCGGTCGAACTGGACGCAGGAGATACGGGTCTCCGAGCACAGGATGCGCCGCACGATCAGGAGGTTGTCGTCCAGCATCACCGGGCTCTCCTCCGTCCCGGTGACGGTGACATCCTCGTCGTTCTCCAGCGCCGCCAGCAGCTGCGCGACCTCGAAGGGGATCTGCCCCTCGGCCGTCTCGCGGGCCGGGGAGCCCTCCGGCAGGTTCCCGATGACCATGGCCGGTCCGCGCCCGCCGAACAGGTCGTAGCGCAGGAAGACGCCCTGGCAGCTTCCGTCCGGTGCGGGCAGCAGCCCGGCGCCGAGGTTGCCCGGCCAGTCCCCCGGGTCCATGGCCAGCACGTCGAAGTCGGGTCCGGCGGGTGTGGCGGCACTGCGGCGGCGGAGAAAGGACATGCGGCCATGGTACGGGCCCGGTACCGCCGCGGGGTCCCGGCCCGCGGCGCTCCCGCGGCGGGCGGCGGAGGGCGTACGCGGGTGTGGAGCGGGTGCGGTGTTCCCGCCCGTTCCCGGTGGTGCCTCCTTCGGGCCGCACCGCTTCCGCGCACTCACCGTGCAGGACGGAGCACGCAGTGTCCCCGGCACTCTTGACCGGCAAGTGCCTTTGTCCAAGGGTGGTTCGGCGTATGCGCCCGTCATCCTCACCGCCGCGCCCCCACCGCCGCGCCCGCCGCTCGCCAGGAGGCATCATGTCCATGACTGAAGTCGGTGCCGCCGGGGACACCGCCGGGCGGGAGGGCCTGCTGCGGCGGACGGCCCGACTGGAGATGCCCTTCCGCAGCACCGTCGGCCCCGGCGTCGGGAAGGCCAGGCTCCACACCCTCCGTTGGCTGCGGGACTTCGGGCTGCTCACCGGGGAAGCCGCGTTCGAGGAGTACGACGCCCTGCGGCTGGAGCGGGCGATGGCCCGCTTCTATCCGCGGGCCGCGGACGAGGACCTGATGCTGGCCACCGACGTCAACGGCTGGTTCTTCGTCTTCGACGACCAGTTCGACGGCCCCCTGGGGCGGCGGCCGCGGGACGTCACCCGCCTCGTGGACCGCCTGGTCCGCGTCATGGACGGGCGGGAGCCGCCGGCCGGCGCCCCCGCGGGCCCGCTGGTCGAGAGCTTCCGCGACCTGTGGCACCGGATCAACGAGGGGATGCCGCCGGTGTGGCGGGACCGCTTCCGCGGGCACTGGCACGGCTATCTGCTGGCCCACCGCCGGGAGGCGATCAACCGCTGCGGGGACCGGCTGCCCACGGTGGAGGAGTTCCTGGCGGCCAGGCGGCACACCATCGGCATACAGCCCTGCCTGGACCTGGCCGAGCGCTTCGGCCGCTACACCCTGCCGTCCGCGCTGCACGGCGGCCACCCGCTGAAGGAGATGCGGCGGATCACCGACGAGGTGGCGATCTTCGTCAACGACATCGTCTCGCTGGACAAGGAGCTGGCCGTCGGCGACGTCAACAACACCGTCGTCCTCCTGCGGCACGGCACCGGCCGCCCGCTCCCGGACTGCTTACGGGAGATCCGCGCCGCCGCCAACGGACGGGTCGCCCGCTTCCGGGAGCTCGCCGCGGGCCTGCCCGCCCTGCTGGGGGCCGCGGGCGTGCCCGGAAAGACGCGGACGCACGTGGAGGACTACGTCGACGGCATGCGCAACGTGATGCGGGGCAGCCTCGACTGGTCCCTGGAGAGCCGGCGCTACGACGACGCCGGGGTCGCCGCCGTCAGCGGCGGGCGCCTGCGCCCGTGGGCCGGCCTGCCGGAGGGGGCGGCGCCTGAGGGGGCAGTGCCGGACGAGGCAGTGCCGGAACGCGGCATCGGGGCCGCGGGTCCGGTGCGGCCGTGAGGCGGGAGGCGGACGGCGGGACGGTGGTGGACCTCTGGCGCGCGGGCCTGACCCGCGTCCCCGAACAGGTGTGGGAGCGCCGGGAGTCACGTGTGCTGATCCTCGCGGACAACGCGCTCACCTCCCTCCCGCCGAGGATCGGCCGGATGGGGCGGCTGCGCACCCTCGACCTCGGCCACAACGCGCTCACCTCCCTCCCCGAGGAGATCGGGGAGCTGACGGGCCTGGACGGCTGCCTCTACCTCCACGACAACCGGCTCACCTCGCTGCCGCGCTCGCTGGGGCGGCTGCGCTCGCTGACGTATCTGAACGTCGGCGACAACCCGCTGGGCACGTTGCCCGAGGAGGTCGGCGGCATGACGGGGCTGGTGGAACTGCGCGCCCAGCGGTGCGGGCTGCGGGAGCTGCCCGCCTCACTCGGGCGGCTCACCGCGCTGCGGGAGCTGTGGCTGCGCGGCAACGCCCTGGCCTCGCTGCCCGCCGCCGTGCGCGGGCTGCGGGAGCTGCGGGAGCTGGAGCTGCGCGAGAACGCCCTGACACGGGTGCCCGAGGCGCTGCGCGGCCTGCCGCGGCTGCGCCGCCTGGATCTGCGGGCCAACCGGCTGCGCACGGTGCCGGACTGGCTGGAGCGGGAGTTGCCCGCGCTGGAGAAGCTGGACCTGCGCTGGAACGAGACGGCGGTCGGGCCGGAGCTGCTGGAGGGGCTCGAGCGGCGCGGCTGCGTGGTGCTCCGGTAGGCGCGAGCCCCGCCCGGGGCGCTCGTCCGCCGCGCCGCGGGGGTTGACTAATGGCACGCTCGGGAAGAAGGTTTCAGCGTTTCCCGGTCCGTTGAAAGATACTTTCCCCAGGGGGCACGGTATGACAGGTTCGGCACGGGATCGCACACCGGGCCGGGAGCCCGTGTCCGGCCCCGCCACGGGCGAGGGCATCGGCCGACGGCAGCTCGGCCTACGGGCCCTGGCGCTCGGCGGCGGTCTGGTCCTGGCCTCCGCGCCCGTCGCGGCGGCCCGCTCCCGGGGCGGGCACCCCTTCGCCGCCGCCGGCCGCGCACCCGTCCTGCGCCGCGGCTCCGCACGGCGTGCCGGGCTGCTGGAGCCGCACCTGCGGCGGCTGGTGGAGGACGCGCGGACCTTCCTCGGCCCCTCCCCCCGGCACCCCTGGTACGCGGGCGCGGTCCTGCTGGCCGGGCGCGGCGGCACCGTCGCCCTCCACGAGGCCATCGGCCACGCGGTGCGCTACTCGGCCTACGACGAGGCCACCGGCACCGGCGTCGAACTCCCCGCCGGCGAACAGGTCCCAGCCGCCCCGGAGACCGTCTACGACCTCGCCTCCGTCTCCAAGCTGTTCACCGCGATCCTGGCCGTGCGGCAGATGGAGCGCGGCGCCCTGGAACTGGAGGGCACGGTCGCCTCCTACCTGCCGGAGTTCGGCGCGGCGGGCAAGGACGGGATCACCGTGCTGCACCTGCTCACCCACACCTCCGGGCTGGCCGCCTGGCTCCCGCTGTACGCCGAGCCCACCCGGGAGGACCGGCTGCGGCGGCTGTGGCGCGAGGAGCCCCTGAACCCGCCGGGCACGGTCTACCGCTACTCCGACCTGAACCTGATCACCCTCCAGCTCGTGCTGGAGCGGGTCACCGGCAAGGGGCTGGACACGCTGCTGCGCGAGGACGTCACCGGACCGCTGGGCATGCGGTGGACCCGCTACAACCCGCCCGCCTCCTGGAGACCGCGCATCGCCGCCACCGAGGACGCCCGCCGCCCGTGGTCGGGCCTGGACCGGGGCATGGTGCACGGCGAGGTGCACGACGAGAACGCGTACGCCTTCGGCGGCGTGGCCGGCCACGCCGGGGTCTTCTCCTGCGCCTGGGACCTGGCCGTGCTGTGCCGCGCCCTGCTGAACGGCGGCGCGTACGGCGACGCCCGCGTCCTGCGGCCGGAGTCGGTGGACCTGCTCTTCCGCGACTTCAACACCGCCTTCCCGGGCGACGAGCACGGTCTGGGGTTCGAGCTGTACCAGCACTGGTTCATGGGGGCCATGGCGACCCCCCGCACGGCCGGGCACACCGGCTTCACCGGCACCTGCCTGGTGCTGGACCCGACCACCGACACCTTCCTGGTGCTGCTGGGCAACTCCGTCCACCCGGTGCGCACCTGGCGCTCCGGCAGCGCACCCCGCGTGGCCGCCGCCGACCATCTGGCCCGGGCCGTGCCGGTGCGCCCGGCCGAGGGGCGCGAGGCATGGTTCTCGGGGATGGCGAGCGGGGCCTCGGCCGTGCTCACCCTGCCCGAGGTGGCGCTCGGCGACGGCGCGGAGGAGGACGCGGACGGCGCGGGCGCCCGGCTGCGCTTCTCCGTGTGGTGGGACACCGAGCGCACCTTCGACGTCCTGCGCCTGGAGGCGTCCGGCGACGGCGGCGGCACGTGGGAGCCGGTGCCGTTCGCCACCTCCCGCCCCGGCCAGGCCCCGGTGGAGCGACCGGAGGGGACGCTGCACGGCTTCTCCGGACGGGTCTGGCACCGGGCCCTGGCGGACCTGGGCGCCTGGCGCGGCCGGGCGGTGCGGCTGCGCTGGCGGTACACCACCGACACCCGCTACGTGGGACGCGGCGCGTACGTCGACGGCGTCCGGATCGAGGACGGCGGGCGCACGCTGTTCGACGGGTCGCGGCCCGGGGACGCCGGACGCGTGACGGCCGACGGCTGGTCGCTCTCGGCCGACTGACGCCCGGTCACCGCCGGAGTCCGCCGGGCGGCCCGGCGGCCCGTCAGGTGATGCGCACGGTGGCCAGGTCGGCGAGTCCCGAGACGGTGAGGACGGGGTCCAGCAGCGGCGGGGCGATCAGTTCCAGCCGGTCGGCGTGGGCGAACAGTGCCGCCAGCCCGGCGCTGTCGAGGTAGTCCACGGCGGTGAGGTCGACCACCAGCCGTCCGTCGCCGCCGGCGGCGGCGGCCCGGTCCACCGAGGCCCGGAACTCGCCGACGTTGCTCATGTCGATCTCGCCCTCGGCCACGAGGACCGGGGTGCCGTCGGGACGCCGCTGGTCGGTGAGCGTCAGAGGGGTGGTCAACGTGTGATCCTCACATGCATGTCTACGGTGGTTCCGGCCTCGTCGGTGACGATGTCGACCTGGTCCATGAGCGCGTGGATCAGGATCAGGCCGCGGCCGCGGTGGGCGTTGGCCTCGGGCTGCGGCGACTTCCAGCTCCCGGTGTCGGTGACGGTCAGGCGCAGGCCGTCCGCGGTGGCCGCGGCCCTCAGGCGCACGGTGCGGCCGGGGTTGTGGCGGTGGCCGTGCTCGATGGCGTTGGCGCAGGCCTCCCCCACCGCGACCAGGACCGCCTGCGTCAGGCGCGGGCCGGCGTCCAGGCGCCCGAGCCAGTCGCGCAGGGCGCCACGGACACGGGCGAGCTGGGCGGAGTCGGCGGGGAAGGCCACCTCCAGTGGCGCGGGGTGGCGGTAGAGCAGCAGCGCCATGTCGTCGTCGTAGCCGCCGGCCGGTTCCAGACCGGTCCGGATGGCGTCGGCCAGTTCCTCGAGGTCCGCGGCGCGTCCCCGCCGGGCGGCGGCCGACGCCTCGGCGATGCCCGCGTGCAGCGGGCGGCTGCGCCGCTCGATCAGGCCGTCGGTGTACAGCAGCAGGACGGAGGCCGGCGGCATGGTGCGCGTTCCCGTGGGCCGGGGGCGGCCCGGCTGCACCGCCAGGGGGATGGAGCGGCCCTGGTCGAGCAGTTCGGTGGCGCCGTCCGGATGGGTCAGGATGCCCGGGGGGTGGCCGGCGCTGCTGTAGGCCAGCCGGCCGGTCGCGGGGTCGAGCACGCCGCAGAAGACGGTGGCGCACGTCGCGCCGGGGATCAGGGCCGCGAACCGGTCGAGCGCGCTCAGCACCTGGGCCGGGTCGGCGAACTGCAGCAGCAGGGCCCGGCAGGCGCTGCGCAGCTGGCCCATGACGGTGGCGGCCTCCAGGCCTCGGCCGACGCAGTCGCCGACGACGATGCCGATACGGCCGTCGGGCAGCTCGACCGTGTCGTACCAGTCCCCGCCGACCTCCAGGGGCCGGGCCGCGGGCTCGTAGCGGACGGCGAACCCCTGCGGCAGGCGGTCGGGGCCCAGGATGGCCCGCTGAAGGGCCAGGGCGGTCTCGCGCTGCTGCTCGAATGCGTGGACGCGTTGCAGCATCTGCCCGAGGTAACCGCCCAGCACGGCCAGCAGGGTGTGGTCCTCGGAGATGAAGGGCCGCTCCTGGCTGGCCTCGACCCACAGCGCCAGCGGCCCGCCGGGATGCTCCAGGGTGATGCCGATCCCGGCCGGCTCGCCGGTGGCCACCGGGTGCAGGGGGTTGCGGCCGCGCAGGGCCTCGACGGCCCCGCGTGCCGGGTCGCCCGGCTCCCCCCACGCGGCGCCGGGCACCGCGGCGACCAGCCGGGGCGCCCGGTCCGGGCCGTCCCAGGTGACGGCCAGGGCACGCGGGGCCCGCCACACCCCGCGCAGTTCGTCCAGCGCGGCCCGCAGGGCCTCGGGGACGCTCCCGGCCTCGGACAGCCGTACACTCAGCGCCGCCAGGGCGGTCTCGCGCTGGGCGGTGAGGCGCTCGGCGGTGACGTCCCGGAAGGTGCCGACCACCATGCGCCTGCCGGTGTCGGGGTCGCGGACCTCGTTGAAGGAGGCGTACACCCACAGCCTGTGCCCGTCGCTGTGTTTGACGGGGGTGATGTAGCTGCCCTTCTGCTCGCCCACGACCTGGGCGAAGGCCTTCTCGATGGCCCGGTGGGCCTCGGGGTCGGTCTCCTTGTCCGGCCACCAGGGGTGCTTGGGCCGGTAGGGCAGGCCCTCCGGGCCGTAGCCGAGGATGTCGGTGAAGGCGGAGTTGATCTCGACGACGGCGCCCTCCTCGTCGCAGACGAAGAACGCCTCCTGGAGCGAGTCGACCAGCGCGGTACGCCACTGCGCGTGGTGGTTGCGCAGTCGTGACAGCTTCACCGCGGCCCGTACCCGTGCCAGCAGCTCCGCGGCGGAGAACGGCTTGACCAGGTAGTCGTCGGCGCCCGCCTCCAGCCCCTCGATGGACGCCTCCTGCCCGGCCCGGGCCGACAGCAGCAGCACCGGCACCCCGGCGGTGCGGGAGTCGGCGCGCAGTGCCTCCACCAGCTCCAGGCCGCCCATCCGGGGCATCATCACATCGCTGACGACCATGTCCGGGGCGTCGGCGCGGACCGCCTCCAGTGCCTCCCGGCCGTCGGCGACCGTCGTCACCCGGTAGCCGGGGGCCAGGATCCGCTGGAGGTACTCGCGCATGTCGGCGTTGTCGTCGGCGATCAGCACCCGGGCCCGCGTCTCCCCGGGGAGCGGCTGCGCGGACTCCTCCCGCCCGGCGGCCGGCCGCGCGGACTCCTCCGGGCCGGCCTCCCCGCGCCCCTCCGGCAGCCACCGCAGCGCCTCCTGGAGGTAGGGATCGGCGGCGGAGGCCGGGAACGGTTCGGCGCCCCGTGCCACCGAACCGGCCGGCAGGTGGGCCGACCCGAAGGGCAGGCGGACGGTGAGGACGGTGCCACCGCCCTCGGTGCTGTCGGCGGTGATCGTGCCGCCGTGCAGGCCGACCAGCTCCTTCACCAGCGCCAGTCCGATGCCGCTGCCCTCGTTCGAGCGCGCGCGGACGTTCTCGATGCGGTGGAAACGCTCGAACAGCCGCGGCAGCTCGTCCGGGGGCACCCCGATGCCGGTGTCGGACACGCGCAGCACCGCCTGCCCGTCCTCGGTGCGCAGCGTCACGCCGATGGAGCCGTCGAAGGTGAACTTCAGCGCGTTGCTCAGCAGGTTGAGGACCACCTTCTCCCACATGTCGCGGTCGATGTGGACCGGTTCGGGCAGCGCGGGGCAGTCCACCTCGAAGGCCAGACCGGCCCGCTCCACCGCCGAGCGGAAGACGCTGGCGAGTTCCGCGGTGACGGCCGCCAGGTCCACCGGCTCGAAGCGGGCCTGCATCCGACCGGCCTCGATGCGGGAGAAGTCCAGCAGGGTGTTGACGAGCTTGCCCATGCGCAGCCCGTTGCGGCGGATGACCTCCAGCTCCTCGCGGACCTGCTCGCCGGCTCCGGCCAGCTGCCCGCGCAGCTCCTCCAGCGGCCCCATGATCAGGGTGAGCGGGGTGCGGAACTCATGGCTGATGTTGGAGAAGAACGCGGTCTTGGCGCGGTCCAGCTCTGCGAGCTCCTCGGCCCTGCGCTGCTGGCCCTCGTACGCCACCGCCCCGTTGACCAGTGCGGCGGTCTGCCGGGCCACCAGGTCCAGGAAGGTCCGGTAGCTGTCGTCCAGCACGCGCCCGGCGCTGACGGCCAGGACGATCGCCCCGACCGGTCCCGTTCCGGTCTCGCCCGGCAGCGGCAGGACCACCGCCTGTGTGGGCGGCTTCTCCCACTCTCCCGACGGCAGCCGCCCGAACCGCCGCAGGACGTCCTCGACGACCACCGGCTCGCCGGTGGCCAGCACCCGCTCCAGCGGCCAGCCGCCGAGGCCGCCCGGCGGGGGCCCGGGGTCGGTACCGGGCGGGCTGACGGCGGCCGGGACCGGATCGCCGCCGGGGCGTCGCAGGTAGACCGCGGCGAACGGCACGTCCCGCCGCGCACGGCCCAGCACCCGGGCGACCAGCCGGCACGCCTCCCCCACGCTGCGGGCGGTGCCCGCCTGGGCGCCCAGGTCCTGCAGCACGGCCAGCCGCCGCTCGCCCACGACCCGCTCGGTGGTCTCGTTGCACGCGGTGAACACCCCGCGCACCCGGCCGTCCTCGTCGTGCAGAGGGCTGTAGGAGTACGTCCAGTACGTCTCCTCCAGGTAGCCGTGCCGCTCCATCCTCAGCAGCAGGTCCTCCGACCAGGTCGCCTTCCCGGTCTCCGTCACCGACCGCAGCATCGGGCCGATGACGTCCCAGATCTCGCCCCAGACCTGCCGGCCCGGCCGGGCCAGCGCGGGATGCTTGTTGCCCAGCAGGTGCTGGTAGGCGTCGTTGTACAGCAGCCGCAGCTCATCGCCCCACCACAGGAACATGGGGTAGCGGGAGGTCAGGCAGATGCGGCAGGCCGTGCGCAGACTCGCCGGCCAGCCGGCCGGATCGCCCATCGGGGTGCCCGCCCAGTCGAAGGCGCGCATCCGCCCGGCCATCTCGCTGTGCCCGGGGAAGAGCAGCTCCAGCGGCCCGGCCCCGTCGGCGTCGCCCATCGCCTCTGCCCTCCTCGCCCACCGCGCGTACCGGTGTTCCGCGGTCCCGCGTCACCGATGCGCATATCCACTGGTACGGCGACGATGCGCCGCAACCGGTCCCGTAGGATAAACGCGGCCGGCCACGGCCTGCGGTGCGGTCGGCCCGAGGGGTTCACTCGCCCCGTAAGCGGGCAGTCGATCAGCGTCCCGGCGGATCCGCGCCCCGGGGCCGTCCCGCCTCTCCGGCCGCGCCGGGGAACGACCGGACCGACCAGCGCGTACAGGAGAACGGGTGCCCGACCGAGATCTGACCGTCACGCTGCGCCCCCACCCCGCGGGCCCCTTTCTGCTGGAGGTGTCCGGCGAGCTGGACCACCACACCGCCGACCGGATGCGCGAGGCGCTGAACGAGCTGCCCCGCGACCGCGGGACCGCGGTCGTCATCGACCTGTCCGGCCTGGTCTACTGCGACTCCAGCGGCATCACCGTCCTGATCACGGCCTACCACCTCACCCAGTCCCTGGGCGGCAGCATGGCGCTGGCCGGTCTGGACGACGACATCATGCGCGTCTTCGGGATCGTCGGACTGGACCAGATCTTCGCCTTCCACGACAGCGTCGAGGAGGCGGTGGCGGCCCTCGCCGGGTGATCCCGCCGGGTCGACCGGGACCGCGGGCCGAAAGCGCGGACCGGGACCGCGGCTCCGGCGGCCCGGGTCAGTCCGGCGCCGCGCCGGCCGGCGAGCAGGACCGGTGGGCCGCGGCGGGGTCCTCGCCGCCGGGCGCGTCCGGGACGCTCCGCCCGGCTCCGGCACCTGAACCTGCACCTGGGCCGGTCCACGGGCCGCTGAGCACCCCCGGATACCCGGGGAACGCCGAAGGACCGGAACGCGGCGGTCTGCCCGCGACGGCCCTGGCACCGGTGCGCACGCCGTACGCCCACTCCGGCAGCCGCCCGGCGGACCCGGAGGGCCGCCGGAGCGGGGCCCTCCGCCCGTCCGGGCTCCCCGCGCGGCGTGCCTCGGCGGTGCGGCGGCCGAGTTCCGCCGCGTCCCCGGGCCGCTCGTCCGGCTCCTTGGCCAGCAGGTCGAGAATGATCCGCTCCAGGCCCCCGGGCAGGTCGGGACGGAGTTCCCGCGGCGGCCGGGGCGCGGTCTCGCGGTGGCCGACGAGGACGCCCCAGGTGTCCTCCAGATCGAAGGGCGGGGCGCCGGTGGCGATCTCGTACAGCACGCAGCCGAGCGAGTACAGGTCGCTGCGGTGGTCGAGGTGGGCTCCGGTTATCTGCTCGGGCGACATGTAGTGCGGGGTGCCCATGGGGAAGCCGCCGGCGGTCCCGGCGGCCGGGCCCGTGCCGCGGTCGAGCCGGGCGATGCCGAAGTCGCAGATCTTCACGGTGCCGTCGGCGGTGCGCACCACGTTGGCGGGTTTGAGGTCGCGGTGGACGATGCCACGGTCGTGGGTGTAGGCGAGGGCGGCGGCTATCTGCTCGGCGATGTCGAAGAGGTCGGGCACGGGCAGCGGCCGCCGCCCGCCCAGCTCCAGGAGCCGGCTGAGGTCGTGGCCGTCCAGCAGCTCCATCACCAGGTAGAGCACCCCGTCGTGCTCCCCGAAGTCGTGGACGACGGTCACGCCGCGGTGCTGGAGCGAGGCCGCGAGGCGCGCCTCGCGGCGGAAGCGCTCGCGCAGCGCCACGGTCTCCTGGGGACCGGGCCGGCTCCCCGGCGGCTTGAGGCACTTGACGGCGACCTCCCGGTCCAGCGACTCGTCGTGCGCCCGCCACACCTGGCCCATGCCACCGCGTCCGACGAGGTCCAGCAGCCGGTACCGGCCCTGGATCAGTGTGCTCTCCCTCATCGCGCGCTGCCGCCCCCTCTCGCCCGTGCCGCCCCCCGGCCCGCCCAGTATGGGCCCTTTCCCGACCGTGCGGTAAGGCGGCGGGGCGGTCGACCGGTGCCGGGGGTGCCGGTGCGCACCGCAGCGCCGCCGCGGAGCGCACCGGGGTTTCGGCACGGGCGGTGCGGCAACTGCGGACCGGGACGGTTCGCCCGGAACGTGCCGGCGGACCCCGCCGGGAAGAGGGAGGCGCCGATGTCCCGACCCGTGCCCCTGCGCGTACGCGGCAGCCGGGCGGGCTTCCGGCAGCTCGCCCGGCTGCGCCACGCCCCCGCCTTCCACCCCGACGGCCTGACCTGCACCGGTGAGCTGGCGATGCCCGGTCTCCGGGGGGCCGCCTGGGGCGTCCCCTGGCTGGACGGGCTCGGCCGGTACGAGTGCGTGGTGCGGCTGTCCCGGGGCGCCGGCCTGCCGCGGCCGCTGCCCGACTGGCTCGGGCTCGCCGTCCGGGCGCTGGACGCGGGCGGCCCAGGCCGGCCCGTGGACCTGCTGCTGACCAGCAGTGCCCGGCCTCCGGTGCTGCGCCGGCTGCCCCTGCCGCGCGGCGACGCGCTGGGCGGGCCGTACAGCAGCCTGCTCACCTACCGGGTCGGCGGGCGCGGCATGGTGCTGGCCGCCTTCCCGCGCCGCCGGCGCCGCCCGCTCCACCGCAGCCCTCCCGCCCTGCGGCGGGCCCCCCC
>NZ_JBKJFM010000125.1:0-18781 GCF_046614825.1 Streptomyces nanhaiensis | reverse complement strand
GGTCGCCCGGGCCGTCCGGGCCGCCGGGAACCCGTGAGGTGCCGCAGGCGCGGGGGGAGGGCGTGCCCGTGCCGGAGCGGGCCGCCGGCCGGCGGCATCCGGGGTGACCCGCCCGGCCCCGGACCGCTCCTGACCGGTACGGGGCCCGCTCAGCCCCCCGGCGCACCTGCCCGCGCACCGTTTGCGGGCGCACCGGTCCGCCGCCCGCGACCCGCCGTTACAGTCCGCCGCTCACCCGCAGCACGGCCCCGGTGGTGTAGGACGCCTCCGGGGACATCAGCCAGGCGACCGCGCCCGCCACCTCCTCCGGCTCTCCGGGGCGGCCCATCGGGATCACCTCGGCCTTGCGCCAGGGCCGCTGCGGATCGCCCATCGTGGCGTGCATGTCGGTCAGGATCGCCCCGGGCTGGACGGAGTTCACCCGCACCCCGTCGGGCCCCAGTTCCTTGGAGAGCCCGACCGTCATGGCGTCCAGCGCCGCCTTGGCCGCGGCGTAGTGGACGTACTCGCCGGGGCTGCCGAGCGTGGCCGCGCACGAGGAGAGGGTGACGATCGAGCCGCCGAAGCCGCCGTACCGCGTGGACATCGCCAGGGCCGCGCGCCGGGCGCACAGCAGTGTGCCCATGACGTTGACGTCCACCACCCGGCGCATCACCTCGGTGGAGGTTTCGGTGAAACGGCCCAGCGGGCCGGTGATCCCGGCGTTGAGGACCGCGCCCGTGACCGCGCCCAGCCGCCGGGCCGCCTCCTCGAAGAGGGCGTCGACCTCGCTCTCCACACTGGTGTCCAGCCGCACGGTGATCGCCTCGGCGCCCTCGGCGCGTACCGCCCGCGCCGTCTCCTCGGCCGCCTCGCGGGAGTGCTGGTAGCCGACCGCGACGCGGTGCCCGGCCCTCGCCAGCCGCCGGGCGACGGCCGCCCCGATCCCGCGGCTGCCGCCGGTGACGACCGTGACCCGCTGCTCCATGCCCGCCCTCACCCTCTCGTCGCCCTCTTGCCGTTCTCGTCGTTCTGGTCGTTCTGGTCGTTCTCGCAGCCGCTTTCCGGCGGCCCGGCTCTCCGGCTCGGCACGCTAGCGGGTCGGATTGGTCTTGACCAAATGGGCCGCCGCTCCCTAAGGTCGGCATACGCAACAACCTTTAAAAAAGAAGCGCGCATAAATTCCGACGGAACACGGCGACTGCGGAGGCAAGGGTGGGGACCACGCGACTGGAGACGGTGCCGGAGCCGAAGTACTGGCACCTCAAGACCGTGCTGTCGGAGGCGCTCGACTCGGAGTTCGCGGTGGGGGAGATCCTGCCGAACGAACGGGAACTCGCCGCGCGCTTCGGCGTCGCCCGCGCCACGCTCCGCCAGGCCCTGGAGCAGCTCGAGCTGGAGGGCCGCCTCCAGCGCCGCCGCGGGGTCGGCACCACCGTCGCCCCGCCGCGCGTCGGCGTCGACGTGAACCCCGTCCGGCACAGCTGGCCCGGTGCCCCGGGCGACGCCTGGCAGACCGAGGACTGCGAGGAGACCGCCCCGCCGGCCGCGGTGGCCGGGGCGCTCGGCACGGAGGCCGGCCGGCCGGTGTACGCCGTCCACCGCGTCCGTATGGCCCACGGCCAGGCGGTCGCCACCGAGACGCTCTACGTACCGGCCGCTTCGGTGCCCGGGATGTCCGCCATCGAGACCGAGGCGGGAGCCGCCCGCGGCCGTGCCGTCCTCCGCGAGCTGAACCGCCTCGAACTGGGCGGCCAGGACCGGGCCGTGGAGCTCGGCTCCGCCCGGGCGGAGGACGCCAGGCGGCTCGACCGGCTGCCCGGCGCGCCCGTCCTCGTCGTCACCACCCGCTACCTCGCCGCGGGCGGCACCGCCGCGGTCGCGCTCTCCACCTACCGGGCCGACACCTGCCGCCTCACCTTCGGCGACTCCGCCGGGGTCTCGCTGCTGGCGAGCTGAACCACGCGCCGTGCCCGGTGGCGGTACGTCAGCGGGCGACGGCGCCCTCCACGGTGAACAGCTCCTCCTCGACGTGGTCGAGCGCCAGCCGCAGCGCGCCGGTCGCGATGGCCTCCCCGCCCAGCAGGGACAGCGCGACCCGCGGCGGCCGCAGGCAGTAGCGCTCCAGCTCGCGGCGGAGCGGGTCCAGCACACCGTCCAGCCCGGTGGCCCAGCCGCCGACGACCACCAGCTCCGGATCCAGGGCCAGCACCAGCGCGGCCACATCGTGCACCAGGCGCCGTATGAACCGCTCGACGGCCTGCCGTGCCCGCTCGTCCCCCTCGCGCGCCAGCGCGAAGACCCGCGCCACCGCCGCCTCGTCCAGCGGGTGCAGCGGCTCGCCGGTCGTGGACAGCAGATGCTCGGGGGTGGCCTCACGCCCCAGCAGGTGCAGTGCGCCGATCTCCCCGGCCGCGCCGCCGAATCCGCGGTGCAGCCGCCCGCCGATCAGCGAGCCGGCGCCCGGGCTCAGCCCGGCCAGGACGAACACCGCGTCGTCGACGCCGACGGCCGCGCCCTTCCAGTGCTCGGCCAGCGCGGCGGCGTTGGCGTCGTTCTCCACCAGCACCGGACAGCGGAACGATCGCCGCAGCCGCTCGCCCAGCGGCAGACCGGTCCAGCCGGGCAGCGCCGTGCACAGCCGCACCGTGCCGTCGGCCTCCACGATCCCTGGGCTGCCCACCCCCACCGCGCGCAGGGTGCTGCGCGGCACCTCGCAGGTGCGCAGCAGTTCGGCGACCACGGCGCGTGCCCGCTCCAGCCGCTCGTCGGCCGTCGCCTGTTCGGAGACCGCGCGCCCGACCGTGCCCAGCCGCCGCCCGCACAGGTCGGAGAGGACGGCGGCCACCCGGTGCGGGCCGATCTCGATACCGAGCAGATGGCCTGCCTCGGCCCGGAAGCGGTAGCGGCGCGCCGGCCGCCCCTGCCGCCGGACGTCACCGGAGGCGACGGCGGCCTCGGCCGCCAGTCCGGCCTCCACCAGTTGCTCCACCACGCCCTCGACCGTCGGCCGGGACAGCTCCGCGACCTGGGCCAGATCGGACAGCGTCGGTGGGCCGTCGGCGGCGCGCAGCGCGCGCAGGACGACGGCGGAGTTGATCCTGCGCAGCAGGGAGGGGTCCCTGCCGGTGAGCCGCCCCAACGTCCGCCTCCTGGGAAGTGCGCATGTGTGGCCGGATCGTATCCGGTGAGCGCGGGAGGAGCGAGAGCCGGGTGAGGTGCTCCGGGGCGGCGGGCGCCGCTTCGGAGCAGGGTCCGCACCCGGCCCGCGGCAGGCGAGGGCGGCGGTCCGCAGCTCAGCCCAGCATGACGAAACCCGACTCGTACGCCGTGATCACCGCCTGGGTCCTGTCGCGTGCTCCCAGCTTCGCCAACACCGAACTGACGTGGGACTTCACCGTCTCACCGCCCAGCAGCAGCCGACCCGCGATCTCCGCGTTCGACAACCCGCCGGCCATCAGCCGCAACACCTCCCGCTCCCGTCCGGTCAGCGCCGCCCGCTCCAGCACCCGCCGGGCGCTCTCGTTGCCGTGCCCCGCGGCGAGTCGCCGTACGGCGGCGGGAAAGAGCAGCGAATCGCCCTCTGCGACCAGCCGCACCGCGTGCACGATCTCCGCGGGGCGTGCCCGCTTCAGCAGGAAGCCGTTCGCTCCGGCGCGCAGCGCCTCATAGACGTAGGCGTCCTCCTCGAAGGTGGTGATCACCAGGATGCCCGGTGGATCGGCCACCGACCGCAGGATCGCCCGCGTCGCCTCTATCCCGTCCAGCAGGGGCATCCGCACGTCCAGCGCGACCACGTCCGGGCGCAGTCGGCGTACCAGCGGGACGACCGTCGCACCGTCGGCGGCCTCGCCGACGACCTCGATGTCGGGCTGGGTGTCCAGGACCGCGCGCAGCCCGGCGCGCACCAGCTCCTCGTCGTCGACCAGCAGCACCGTGACGCTCACACGATCAACTCCGTCGGTAACCGTCGAGCGGCAGAAGGACGTCCAGGCACCATGAACCTCCCTCCGGCCCGGCGCTCGCCGAGCCTCCCAGCAGTGCGGCCCGCTCGCTGACACCGCGCAGCCCGCTGGCGCGGCCCACCCGGGACGCACCGCCCGAGACCATCTGCGCGTACTGGCGAGCAGCAACCGCATCCCGGACCACCGGATCGACGAGGTCATGGAGGAGACAGGCATAGCGCCTGCCGCCCGGCGCCGGGTGCGGACCTTCTCCCTCGGCATGCGCCAGAGACTGGGTATGGCCGCCGCCCTGCTGGGCGATCCGCCCGTGCTGCTGCTCGACGAGCCCTCCAACGGGCTCGACCCGGAGGGAATGGTCTGGCTGCGGGAGCTGGTGAGACGCCTGGCGGACGAGGGCCGCACGGTACTGGTCTCCAGCCATCTGATGGGGGAAGTGGCGCGTATCGCCGACCGCGTCGTCGTACTCGGTGCGGGGCGGCTGCTGGCCGACGCCCCGTTGGCGGACTTCCTGCACGAGCACGGTGAACCGGCGGAGCCGGACTCGCTGGAGGCGGCATACCTGCGGCTGACCGCAGGTGCCGTGCGCTACCGGACGAAGAAGGAGGTGTGAGGGGTGCGGAACACGCCGTTCGCCGCCGCGCTCCGGTCGGAGTGGCTCAAGGTGCGCACGACGCCCTCGCTGATGGGCAGTCTGTCGGCCGTCCTGATCGCCACGGTCGGCGTCGGGGTACTGGTCACCGGCTTTCTCGGGGAGGCGGAGAGCGACAACCCCGGCTTCGAGCCGGTCTCCTTCTCCTTCTTCGGCCTCAACTTCGGCCAGGTGGCCGCGATCTGCTTCGGCGTACTGGCCGTCGCGGGCGAGTACGGACACGGCACCATCCGCCTCTCACTGACCGCCGTGCCCCGCCGGGGGACGTTCTACGGTGCCAAGCTCGCCGCCGTCGGCGGCCTCGCACTCGCCGTCGGCCTGCCCGCGGGCCTGGCCGCCGTGGTGGTCGGCCAGATGCTGCTGGGCGAGCACGGGGCGGGCCTCGGGGATCCCGGGGTGCTGCGGGCCGGATTCGGCTGCGGGATCTATCTGGCGCTGCTGGCTCTGCTGTCCGCAGGCACCGCGACCGCGGTGCGGAGCATGGTGGGTGCGCTGGGACTGCTCGTACCGCTGGTCTTCCTGATATCGCCGGTGGTGGGCGAGGAAGCGTGGTTCCTGCCGGACCGGGCCGGTCAGCAAGCGCTCCATCCGGTGCCGGAGGGTCCACTGGACGCGTGGAGCGGTATGGCGGTGATGGCTGTCTGGACGGTCGCGGCGCTCTGCGCGGGGCTGGCCGTACTGCGCCGCCGTGACGCCTGAGGGCGGGCGGCCGTGCGGGAGAGCCAGGCCGGCTGCCGGCGTCAGGACGGGCCGTCGAGCGCGGCGGCGCGCAGCCGGCCGTACTCCTCGGCCATCGTCTCCAGCGTCCAGTGGGCGTTGAGCCCGCTCGGGTTGGGCAGCACCCACACCCGGGCGCCGCCGATCGCCGCCTCCTGAGGGCCTGTCCGGGCCTTCCGGTCCCCGAAGGCGGCCCGGTAGGCGGTCACACCGACCACCGCGAGCCACTCCGGGCGCAGCCGCGCCACCTTCTCGGCCAGCACCCGCCCGCCCGTGCGGTACTCCTCGGGCGTCAGCTCGTCGGCACGGGCGGTGGGGCGGGGCGAGATGTTGGTGATGCCCAGCCCGTACGACAGCAGCTCGTGCTGCTCCGAGGGCCTCAGCCGCCGGGGGGTGAAGCCGGAGGCGTGCAGCACCGGCCAGAAGCGGTTGCCCGGATGGGCGAAGTGGTGGCCCAGCCGGGCGGTCGTCAGCCCGGGGTTGATCCCGCAGAACAGCACGCTCAGCCCCTCGGCGACCACGTCCGGCACGGTACGGGCTCGCAGCGCCTCCATCTCGTCCCCGGTCATCGTGCCGCCGGAGGTCTCCTCGGACATGGCCCTCCCGGACATGGGTCTCCCTCGCGGTCCTTCCACCGGGCCTTCTGCCCGGGAGCGCCTCCGGCAGTCGGGGAGAGGGTCAGAGAATCGCGCCGGGGGTGTAGGAGGCGGCCTCCGGGTACCGCTTCGCGACCTCCTCGATCCGGGCCACCACCGAGGCGACCTGGTCGCCGGCCGCGCCGGTGAAGGACAGCCGGTCGGCCAGCAGGGCGTCCAGCCCTTCCCGGTCCAGCGGGATGCGCTCGTCCGCGGCCAGCCGGTCCAGCAACTCGTTGCGCTCGGCCCCCTCGCGCAGCGCCAGCGCCGAGGCCACCGCGTGCTCCTTGATGGCCTCGTGGGCCGTCTCCCGGCCGACCCCGGCCCGTACCGCGCCCATCAGCACCTTGGTGGTGGCCAGGAACGGCAGGTAGCGGTCCAGCTCGCGGGCGACGACCGCGGGGAACGCGCCGAACTCGTCCAGGACCGTCAGGAAGGTCTCCAGCAGGCCGTCGAGGGCGAAGAAGGCGTCCGGCAGCGCGACACGGCGCACCACCGAGCAGGAGACGTCCCCCTCGTTCCACTGGTCGCCCGCGAGCTCGCCGACCATCGAGGCGTAGCCGCGCAGGATGACGGCGAAGCCGTTGACGCGCTCGCAGGAGCGGGTGTTCATCTTGTGCGGCATCGCCGAGGAGCCGACCTGGCCAGGCTTGAAGCCCTCGGTCACCAGCTCGTGCCCGGCCATCAGCCGGATGGTCTTGGCCAGGGAGGAGGGCGCGGCGGCCAGCTGGACCAGCGCGGTCACCACCTCGTAGTCCAGCGAGCGCGGATAGACCTGGCCGACGGAGGTGAAGGTGCGGCCGAAGCCCAGGTGCGAGGCGATCCGCTCCTCCAGCTCGGCCAGCCTGCCTCCGTCGCCGCCCAGCAGGTCCAGCATGTCCTGGGAGGTGCCCACCGGTCCCTTGACGCCGCGCAGCGGGTAGCGCGCCAGCAGCTCCTCCAGCCGCGCGTGGGCCACCAGCAGTTCGTCGGCGGCGGTCGCGAAGCGCTTGCCCAGGGTCGTGGCCTGCGCGGCGACGTTGTGCGAGCGCCCCGCCATCACCAGCTCGCAGTGCTCGGCCGCCAGCCGTCCCAGCCGTGCCAGCGCGGCCACCGCGCGGTCGCGCACCAGTTCCAGCGACAGCCGGACCTGTAGCTGCTCGACGTTCTCGGTCAGGTCCCGGGAGGTCATGCCCTTGTGCACGTGCTCGTGCCCGGCCAGCGCGTTGAACTCCTCGATCCGCGCCTTCACGTCGTGGCGCGTGACCTTCTCGCGCTCGGCGATCGAGGCGAGGTCGACGTCCTGGAGCACCCGCTCGTAGTCGGCCAGGGCCTGCTCCGGCACCTCGACGCCCAGGTCCTTCTGGGCCCGCAGCACGGCGAGCCACAGCCGCCGCTCCAGTACCACCTTGTGCTCGGGGGACCACAGTCGGGCCAGCTCCGCGGAGGCGTAGCGGCCTGCCAGGACGTTCGGGATGCGCGGCTTGTCAGTCACACCCGGGGATTCTACGGGGTGTCGTCGCAGGCCAGCGCCGTCAGGTCGGCGTCGGGGTACCGTTCCCGGTCCACGGCCGGGGCCAGCGGCGCCAGGTCGGGCCGCTTGGGCGTCAGCCCGTCGCCCGAGGACCGGCCGGTCAGCCGCCGGCCGATCCACGGGAGCAGATGGCGGCGGGTGAAGCGCAGATCGGCGACCCGGCGCGCGTACCAGCCGGGCAGGACGGCGGGCGGCAGGGCCGCGTGCCAGTCGGTCTCGGGCTCGTGCCCCAGCCGCTGCCAGACCGCCTCGGCCACCCGCCGGTGCCCCTCGGCGGTCAGGTGCAGCCGGTCGTCGGCCCACATCCGCGGATCACCCAGCGCGTCGCAGCCGTACAGGTCCACCACCAGGGCCCCGTGCCGCTCGGCGAGACCGTCGATGAAGCCGAAGAGGTGCTCCATGCGCGCCCGGTAGCGCTCCAGCACCGGCCCGCGCCGCCCGGGGCTGCGCATCAGCACCAGATGGCGGCAGTTGGGGGCGAGCTTGGCGACCGACTCCTCCAGCAGACCGCACACCGTGTCCATGTCGCACTTGGGACGCAGTACGTCGTTGAGGCCGCCGACCAGCGTCACCAGGTCCGCGCCCATGGCCGCGGCCACGTCCACCTGCTCCTCGGCGATCTGCCGGATCAGTTTTCCGCGCACGGCCAGGTTGGCGTAGCGGAAGCCGTCGGTGCGCGCTGCGAGACGGGCGGCCAGGAGATCGGCCCAGCCGCGGTAGCCGCCGTCCGGCAGCAGGTCCGACATGCCCTCGGTGAAGGAGTCTCCCAGGGCGACGAAGCTGGTGATGGCGGGCGGGGCGGGCGAGTTGGTTGCACTGTCCATGACGCGGGACATGGTAACCGACCGCTCGGTACGCGCCTGCTCGCGGCGCCGCCCCGCCCGCCGTCAGCGGCCCACCAGTTCGCGCAGCACGTCCTCCATGGTGACCAGCCCGACCGCGCGCCCGTCCGTGCCGATCACCGCCGCGAGGTGGGTGCCGCTGCTGCGCATCGCGCCCAGCACGTCGTCCAGCGGTGTCGTGGCCCGCACCCGGGCGATCGGCCGCAGTGCCGCGACGGGGAACGGGACTTCGCGGTGCGCGGCGTCGAGCGCGTCCTTGACGTGCAGATAGCCCAGCGCCCTGCCCTGGCCGTCCACCACGGGGAAGCGGGAGAAGCCGCTGCGCGCGGAGAGCTGCTCCAGCCCCTCGGGAGTGACGCCGAAGGGGGCGAAGACGACGCGGTCGGTGGGCCGTACGACGTCCACGACCGGGCGGCGGCCCAGTTCCAGCGCGTCGCGCAGCCGCTCCGTCGCGCGCTCGTCCAGCAGCCCGGCCTCACTGGAGTCGGCCACCAGACGGGCCAGTTCGTCGTCGGAGTAGGTCGCCGAGACCTCGTCCTTGGGCTCCACCCGCAGCAGCTTCAGCAGACCGTTGGCCAGGGCGTTGACACCGAAGATCACCGGCCGCAGGGCCCGGGTGAGGCCGACCAGCGGCGGTCCCAGCAGCAGCGCGGCGCGCTCGGGCGCCGCCAGCGCGATGTTCTTCGGCACCATCTCGCCGAACAGCATGTGCAGGTACGTCGCCACCGCCAGAGCGATCACGAAGGCGATCGGATGGATCAGGCCCTCCGGCACGCCCACGAGGTGGAACACCGGCTCCAGCAGGTGGGCGATCGCGGGCTCGGCGACCACGCCCAGCACCAGCGTGCACAGGGTGATGCCCAGCTGGGCGGAGGCCATGAGCGCCGAGACGTGCTCAAGTCCCCACACCACGCTGCGCGCCCGCTTCTCGCCGCGTTCGGCGAGCGGTTCGATCTGGCTGCGGCGCACCGAGATCATGGCGAACTCCGCGCCGACGAAGAAGGCGTTGGCGACCAGCGTCAGCAGGCCGATCAGCAGTTGCACGGCGGTCATCGGCTCGCCTCCTGGTTCCGGACACCACCGTGGTCGCGGACCCGGTCGCGCTGGTCCCGCTCCCGGCCGGCCGGCTCGGCCAGGCCGTCCCGGTCGCGGTCACCGGCGGCGCCGCGGCGGTCGCCGCGGTCGCCGTCGTGGTCCTCCCCGCCACCGGGGCCGGGCGGAGCGGTCAGCCGCACCCCGGCGGCCCGCCGTCCGGTCGCGTCCACGACCTCCAGCCGCCACCCGGCGACCTCCAGGACGTCGCCCACGGCCGGAATGCGGCCCAGTTCGGTGGCGATCAGCCCGGCCAGGGTCTCGTACGGGCCGTCCGGGGCGCGCAGGCCGATCTCCTCCAGCCGGTCGGTGCGGGCCGCGCCGTCCGCGTCGTAGACGGTGCGGCCCTCCTCGTCGGCGCCCGCCGGGACCAGATCGGGGGTTTCGAGCGGGTCGTGCTCGTCGCGGACCTCGCCCACGACCTCCTCGATGATGTCCTCCAGGGTGACGACCCCGGCGGTGCCGCCGTACTCGTCGATCACCACCGCCATGCTGTTCTTCCCCGACAGCCGGTCCAGCAGCCGGTCCACGGTGAGGGACTCCGGTACGAGCACCGGCTCGCGCAGCAGCCTGGTGACCGGGTGGCCGGTACGGCGTCCGGCGGGGACGGCGATCACGTCCTTGACGTGGGCGACACCGACCACGGTGTCGAGGTTGCCGCGGTAGACCGGGAAGCGGGACAGGCCCGTCGCCCGGGCGGCGTTGGCGACGTCCTCCGCGGTGGTGTTCTCCTCCAGCGCGGTGACCTGGACGCGCGGCGTCATCACGCTCTGCGCGGTCAGCTCGGAGAGCCGGATGGTGCGGACGAACAGCTCCGCGGTGTCCGCCTCCAGGGCGCCCTCCTTCGCCGAGTGGCGCGCGAGCGCGACCAGCTCCTGCGGGGAGCGCGCCGAGGCCAGCTCCTCGGTGGGTTCCAGGCCGAGCCGGTGGAGGACCCGGTTGGCGGTGTCGTTCAGATGGGTGATCAGCGGCCGGAAGGCGGCGCTGAAGCCGCGCTGCGGGCCGCCGACCCGGCGGGCGACCGGCAGCGGCCGGGAGATCGCCCAGTTCTTCGGCACCAGCTCGCCGACGACCATCAGCACCACCGTGGACAGCGCCGTGCCGGTCACCAGCGCCACCGAGGACGCCGCCGCGGCGGGCAGTCCGGCCGCCCGCAGCGGACCGGCCAGCAGCCGTGCGGTCGAGGACTCGGAGAGCATGCCGATGATCAGACCGGTGACGGTGATGCCGAGCTGGGCGCCGGAGAGCTGGAAGGTGAGGGAGCGCACCGCCTTCAGCGCGCTGTCGGCGCCCGGCTCGCCGCGCTCCGCGGCCCGTTCCAGATCGCCGCGCTCGACGGTGGTCAGCGAGAACTCCGCCGCGACGAACACGGCACAGGCGAGGGTCAGCAGCAGTGCCAGGAGCAGGAGGAGCACTTCGGTCACCGGGTCACCTCCGTCCTGTGGTCCGGCGGGACGGAGAGAGCCGCTCGACGGCCGGGGTCACGGCCGGTTCGGCTGCCGGTTCTGCTGCCGGGGCTACTGGGAGGCTCGCCCATGGGCGGACGCTCACACACCTTTCTCCGGGACGTCTGTCGGGCACGCGCGCCGCGGACGCGGGAACCGCGGCACACGGCGCGAACGCGCGATGGGCTGTACATCGTATGCGAGCGGCCGCACCCTCCCCGGAGCCGCCGGTCCGCCGGGCCGCACCCGTCAGTGCCGGTCCAGCGGTTTCACCCAGCGGCTCCACTGCGGCTGCGGCGCGTACCCCGCCGCACGCCAGGCACGGTGGGCGGAGGCGTTGCGGTCGAGCACCATGGCGTCGCCCCGCCGCCCGCCCAGCGCGGCGAACCGCGCCTCGGCCGCCGCCAGCAGGGCCGAGGCCACACCGCGGCGGCGGTGCGCCGGATGGACCGCGAGCCGGTACAGATGGCAGCGCCAGCCGTCGAAGCCCGCTATCACCGAGCCGATCACGGGTCCGGCCGCCGGCGCTTCCGGGTCCGCCGGGTCCGCAGGGGCCCCGCCGGGCACCGCCAGCAGCAGCGCCTGCGGGTCCCGTTCGATCAGCCGCGCCACGCCCGCGCGGTCGTCGCTGATGCTCGTGCCCTCCGCGGCCTGCGCCCAGAAGGCCAGCACGGCGTCGATGTCCGCGGCGAGGGCCGCCCGGATCCGGAGGCCGGAGTCGTTCACAAGATCGTCCATGGCGGTATCCCAGCACCGGCCGGGCAGCGGACGTGCGGTGTTTCGGCATGTGGTCACCAGGGGCTTCAGCCGCCCCGCAACTCCTCGATCACCGGTCCGAAGGCCTCCATGAACGGCTCGAGCACGCAGAAGTAGCTGAAGCCGTACCGGTCGCGGTGAGCGCGCACCTGCTCGGCGATCTGCCGCACGCTGCCGGTGAGCAGGGCCGGGTGCTCCAGGAGCTCCTCCTCCGTCGCGCCCAGGGCGTACGGGACCAGCTCGCGGGCCACCGCGCGCCGGTCGTCGGTGACGGCCACCCGCTGTACGAGGTAGTTCAGCTCGGCGGGCTCGTCCCGGCCGGCGGCGAAGCGGCGGTAGGCGGCCGTCCGCTCCTCCAGCTCGTCCGGGCCGATCAGGTGGATGACGCCTTCGGGGGCGCCGGGGGCCTGCCGGGCTCCGGTGAAGGCGGCGATGTCGGCGCGGCGGGCGGCCAGGCACAGCACCCGGTCGCCGTTGCCGCCGATCAGCAGCGGCGGACGGGGCCGCTGCCGCGGCGGGGGGACGTGCTCGGGGTCGGACAGCAGACGGTCCAGCTCGGCGACGGTGCGCTCCAGGTGGTCCACCCGCTCGCCCGGCGATCCCCACGGCAGCCCGGCCCGTTCGTGCTCGGAGCGCACGTACCCGGTGCCCAGCCCGAGTTCCAGCCGCCCGCCGGTCAGCCGGTCGCAGGTGGCGACCTCGCGGGCCAGCAGGGCGGGGTTCCAGAAGCCGGCGTTGAGCACGAAGGTGCCCACGCGGGGCCGCCGGGTCGCCTCGGCCGCGGCGACCAGCGCCGGGAACGGTGCGGGAGCGCCGAGGTGGTCGGGTACGAGCAGCACGTCGTACCCCAGTTCCTCGGCGCGGCGGCACTTGGCGCGCCAGGCGTCGCGGGAGTCGAGGGCGACCAGGTTGACGCCGAAGCGGAACGGTCGTGTCACGCGGCTCTCCTCACGGTTCCGGGATCCGGGACGGGCTCGTGCCCCCGGGCGGGCGCGGCCGGGGACGTTCCCGCGGGGTGGCGGCGGTGTCCTGACGCGCCCCGCGCCGTCCCGGCGGCTCACCGGGGACGGCGGGGAAGGGCGGGTCAGTACTGCCGCACGGGGTCGAACCGCTTCATCCGCTCCAGGACCGCCTCGGCGGTGGGGCGGGGCATCTCGTCGACGATCCGCCCGTCGGCCAGGAAGAGCACATGGTCCGCGTGAGCCGCGGCGCCCGGGTCGTGGGTCACCATCACCACCGTCTGCCCCAGGTCGTCCACCGCCCGGCGCAGGAAGTCCAGCAGTTCCAGCCCGGAGCGCGAGTCGAGGTTGCCGGTCGGCTCGTCGGCGAAGACCAGCCTCGGGCGGGAGGCCAGCGCGCGGGCGCAGGCCACCCGCTGCTGCTGGCCGCCGGAGAGCTGGGTGGGCCGGTGGCCGAGGCGGTCCCGCAGCCGGAGCGTGTCGACCACCGTGTCCAGCCACTCCCGGTCCGGCCTGCGGCCCCCGATGTCCATGGGCAGCGTGATGTTCTCCAGGGCCGTCAGGGTGGGCAGCAGGTTGAAGGACTGGAACACGAAGCCGATCTCGTCCCGCCGCAGCCGGGTCAGCTCCGCGTCCCCGAGCCCGGTGATCTCGGTGCCACCGATCCACACCCTCCCCTCGGTTACGGTGTCCAGCCCGGCCAGGCAGTACATCAGCGTCGACTTCCCCGAGCCGGACGGGCCCATCACCGCGGTGAACCGGCTCTCGGCGATGTCGACGTCCACCGAGTCCAGCGCCACCACGGCCGTCTCGCCGCTGCCGTACGTCTTGGTCAGCGCGCGGGCCCGGGCGGCGGGCCGCCCCGCCTCCGGCGCCTCGCCGGTCTTCTCCGCGTCAGTGGACACCGCACCTCCCGGCTCGGACGGACGGCTCCCTCGCGGGAGCCGGGACTGATAGGGCCGTACCCGGTGCGGGGCCATCCATCCACGAGGCGGCGGCGGGAAACGCCCCGAAACCCCCGGCCGCCCCCTGCACCTGCCCGTGCCCGCCCGGCGCTGTCAGGGCCGCCGCGCACTGCCCAGGACGTGTGCCGAGACCGGCGTGGGCAGGCCCCTCTCCGGAACCCGCAGCCGCCGCAGCGACACCTCGGTGAAGCCGGCCGCCCCGATCGCGGCCACGGTGTCCCGCGCGGTGTGGCAGCCGCCGAACAGGTGCGGCCACACGGTACGGTCCAGCGTTCGCTGGGTGAACGCCATGGCGGTGCCGCCGGCCCGGACGTGCTCGTAGAAGCACAGCCGGCCGCCCGGCCGCAGCACCCGCCGGATCTCGGCCAGGGCTCGCTCGGGGTCCCGTACCGAGCACAGCACCAGCGACACCACGGCCGCGTCGAACGCCCCGCTGTCCAGCGGGAGCTCCTCCGCGACGCCGGGGACCACGGAAACGGGGACCGCGGCGCGCGCCGCGGCGTCCCGCGCGGCCCGCCGCAGCAGGGGCTCCGGCTCCACCGCCACCACCTCGCGCACGGCGGCCGGATAGCGGCCGAAGTTCAGGCCGCTGCCCGCCCCGACCTCGACCACCCGTCCGGACAGCGGGGCCAGCAGCTCGGTGCGGTGCGCGCCGATCCCGGCCCGCTCGTCCACCGCCGGGGCGAAGCGGGCGTAGCAGCGCGCGAAGACGGGGTGGTGCACGGCCTCGGGCACGGACCTGCGGCGGGCGGCCATGGGAATCCTCCGGAAAGGGCGGTCACCTGGGTGCGCCCTCCCATTCTCTCCCCGCCGGCCGCACCTCACCCTCCCAGGAGCCGCCGAGCCGCGGGGAGAGCCAGCCCGCCGCCCGCCCGCGGAAGACCGGGGGCTCCAGCGAGCCCGCCCCCTGCGGCAGCAGCCCCGCCAGCGGGGCGCCCGCCGCCACCGGGAGGTCCGCCAGATTGCAGCGGGCCGCGAGATCCGGCTCGCGCGGCCAGCTGCCGACCACCACACCGGCGCACTCCAGGCCCCGGGAGCGCAGCGCCTCGGCCGTCAGCGCCGTCGCGTTCAGGGTGCCCAGCCCGGCCGCGGCTACCACCAGCACCGGGGAGCCCAGCAGCCGCGCGGCGTCGGCGAGGGTCGATCCCCGGTCGTCGAAGCGCACCAGCAGCCCGCCCGCGCCCTCGACCAGCACCAGGTCGTGCTCCTCCTCCAGCGCCCGTGCCGTCTCCGCCACCGCCTCGGGGCGCACCCGGGGCAGACCGGCACGGCGCGCCGCCGTCTCGGGGGCCAGCGGCTCGGGGTAGCGGGCGAGTTCCACGGCGGTCACGTCCGCGCCCGCCAGCCGCCGCACCTCTGCCGCGTCTCCCGGCTCGCCCTCGGCCACCCCGGTCTGCGCGGGTTTGAGCACGGCCACCGAGCGGCCCGCCGCCACCGCCGCGGCGGCCAGCGCCGCCGTGGTCACGGTCTTGCCGACCTCCGTGCCCGTCCCGGTGACGACCAGCACCGACATCTTCGCGCCTCTCCTCGCTCCTTCGGACACCGGGACGTCCCCGGCCCGCTCTCCGTCCCGTCTTCCCGCCCCGCAGGCTCAGCCCGCGCGCGCCGCCGCGCACACCGCGTCCGCGATCCGCGCCACGTCCTCGTCGCCGGTGACGTAGGGAGGCATGGTGTACACCAGGTCGCGGAACGGCCGCAGCCACACGCCCGCGCGTACCGCCGCCTCGGTGGCCGCCGCCATGTCCACCTCGTGGTCGAGCTGGACCACCCCGATCGCCCCCAGCACGCGCACGTCCCGCACCCCCGGCAGCGCGGCGGCCCCGGCGAGCCCGTCGCGCAGCCCGGCCTCGATCCGCTTCACCTCGCCCGCCCAGTCCTGGGCGAGCAGCAGGTCCAGGGAGGCCCCCGCGATCGCCGCCGCCAGGGGGTTGCCCATGAAGGTGGGGCCGTGGGCCAGCACCGGCACCTCGCCGCGCGAGATGCCCTCCGCCACCCGCGTCGTGCACAAGGTCGCGGCCATCGTCAGGTAACCGCCGGTCAGCGCCTTGCCCACGCACATCACATCGGGGACCACCCCCGCGTGGCCGGCCGCGAACAGGGAGCCGGTGCGGCCGAAGCCGGTGGCGATCTCGTCGAACACCAGCAGCACGCCGTGCTCGTCGCACGCCTCGCGCAGCACCCGCAGATAGGCGGGGGAGTGGAAGCGCATCCCGCCCGCGCCCTGCACCACGGGCTCCACGATCACCGCGGCCAGCTCCTCGGCGCGGGAGGCGACCAGCTCCCTCAGATGCGCCTCGTAGGCCGGGTCGGGGCCGGCGTCGAAGCCGTCCGGCGGAGCGTCCGCGAAGACCTGCTCGGGCAGCGTCCCGGACCACAGGTGGTGCATGCCGCCCTCGGGGTCGCACACCGACATCGGCTGCCAGGTGTCCCCGTGGTAGCCGCCGCGCCAGGTCAGCAGCCGCCGCTTGCCCGGCCGTCCCAGCGAACGCCAGTACTGCAGGCACATCTTGACGGCGACCTCGACCGACACCGAACCGGAGTCGGCGAGGAAGACGTGCTCCAGCCCGTCCGGGGTGATGTCCACCAGCCGTCCGGCCAGCCGTACGGCGGGCTCGTGCGTGAGCCCGCCGAACATCACATGGCTCATCCGCTCCAGCTGGGCGCGCGCCGCGTCGTTGAGCACCGGGTGGTTGTAGCCGTGGATCGCCGACCACCACGACGACATCCCGTCGACCAGTTCCACGCTGCCCCAGGCCGGGCGCGCCAGCCGCAGCCGGACCCCGGAGGCGGAGGAGACCACCAGCGGCTCGGAGCGGCCGGGCATCGGACCGTAGGGGTGCCAGACGTGGCGGCGGTCGAGCTCGGCCAGCTCCTCGGGCGAGAGGCCCGGGGAAGGGGGGAGGGAGGAGGTGCGGGAGGGACCGGGGGAGAAGGGGAGGGGGGCGTCGGCGTCAGGCATTGGGCGGCAGCTCCGTGCCCGCGCCCCGCCGCCGTACCGCCACCAGATCGGTGCGGGCCCGTCCGGGCGCCCCGGCGGCCTCCGCCTCCCCGGCCGCCTCCGAGGCGGGTTCGCCCGCTGTGCCCGCCGAGCACGCCGCATCCCCTGCACCCGCTGCGGCCGTGCCGTCCGCGTCACCGCCGCCGCACGGCCCGCAGCCCCCGCCGGCTTCCGCGCCGCCGTGCCCGCCGCAGCCCCCGCCGGACGCGGCGAGCACGTCCGCCCGGTGCTCGGGCAGCGTCCGCTCCCCGGCGCCCTCCACCTCGAAACCGGCGTCGGCGATCATCTCCAGGTCGGCCCTGCCCGCCTGGCCCTCGCTGGTGAGGTAGTCGCCCAGGAAGATGGAGTTGGCCAGGTGCAGTGCCAGCGGCTGCATGGACCGCAGGTGCACCTCGCGCCCGCCGGCCAGCCGGACCTCCACATCGGGGCAGACGAAGCGGACCATCGCCAGGATGCGCAGGCAGCGCTGCGGCGTGAGGTTCCACTCCTTGGCCAGCGGGGTCCCCTCGAAGGGGATGAGGAAGTTCACCGGCACCGAGTCCGGGTCCAGTTCACGCAGCGAGAAGACCACGTCCACCAGGTCCGCGTCCGACTCGCCCATGCCCGCGATCAGCCCCGAGCAGGCCGACAGCCCGGCCGCCTGCGCCTGGTGGACCGTCTCCACGCGGTCGGCGTAGGTGTGGGTGGTGGTGATCTCCCCGTAGGTGGCCTCGGAGGTGTTGAGGTTGTGGTTGTAGGCGTCCGCGCCCGCCTCGCGCAGCCGCTCCGCCTGGCCGCCGGAGAGCAGGCCCAGGCAGGCGCACACCTCCACGCCCTCGTTCTGCTCCTTGATGGCGGCGATGGTCTCCGAGACCCGGTCCACGTCCCGGTCGGTGGGCCCGCGCCCGCTGGCCACCAGGCACACGCGCTTGGCGCCCCCGGCCACGCCCGCACCGGCCGCGGCGGCGGCCTCCTGCGGCTTCAGCCAGGTGTACTTGAGGATGCCGGCCTTCGAGCCCAGCCGCTGCGAGCAGTACGAGCAGTCCTCCGGGCACAGCCCGGACTTCAGGTTGACCAGGTAGTTGAGCTTCACCCGCCGGCCGAACCACTGGCGCCGCACCCTCCCGGCCGCGGCCACCACATCGAGGAGTTCGTCGTCGGAGGTGGCCAGTACGGCCAGCGCCTCCTCGCGCGTGGGCAGCTCGCGCCGCAGCCCCTTGTCCACCAGCGTCTTCAGCAGGTCCATGGCGCTGATCCTCGCCTACGCGCCCGCCCGCGGCCAAGGACGAACCCCCACAACCAGGCGGATGGAAGGTGTGTGTATCGCCACACCCTGTGAGGGTCCGTCCGCCACTACCTTTGGGCGGAACCGACAGAAGGCGAGGGACGGCCCGCCATGCCGCAGGAGCACCGCAGCACCCCGGACCCGTTCGACTGGATCGACGAGCACGCCGAACTGCGCCGCCGCGCGGGCCTGGTGCGCTCCCTGCGCCCCCGGCCCGCCGACTCCCCCCTGCTCGACCTCGCGGGCAACGACTACCTGGGCCTGGCCCGGCACCCGGAGGTCGTCGCCGCCGCCTCGGCCGCCGCCCGCCGCTGGGGCGCGGGCGCCACCGGCTCCCGCCTGGTCACCGGCACCACCGAGCTGCACGCCGAACTGGAGGCGGAGCTCGCCGACTTCTGCGGCTTCGAGGCGGCTCTGGTGTTCTCCTCCGGCTACGCGGCCAACCTCGCCGCGGTCACCGCCCTGACCGGCCGCGGCACGCTGGTGGTCTCCGACGCCGCCAACCACGCCTCCCTGATCGACGGCTGCCGGCTGTCCCGGGCGGAGACCGCCGTCGTCCCGCACTCCGACCCCGGTGCCGTGGGCAAGGCGCTCGACGGCTTCGCCGGCCGCGCCGTGGCCGTCACCGACTCCGTCTTCTCCGTCGACGGCGACGCCGCGCCGCTGGCCGGACTGGCCGCCGTCTGCCGCGGACACGGGGCCGCGCTGCTGGTGGACGACGCGCACGGCCTGGGCGTCCTGGGCGACGGCGGCCGGGGCGCCCTCCACGCGGCCGGCCTGGCCGGAGACCCGGACGTGGTGGCCACCGCCACGCTGTCGAAAGCGCTCGGCAGCCAGGGCGGCGCGGTCCTCGGGCCGGCCCGGGTGATCGACCACCTGGTCAACACCGCCCGCACCTTCGTCTTCGACACCGGTCTCGCCCCGGCCGCCGCCGGCGCCGCACTCGCCGCGCTGCGGCTGCTGAGGGCCGAACCCGGCCGCGCCGCCCGCGCTCGCGGGGCC
>NZ_JBKJFM010000124.1:0-18872 GCF_046614825.1 Streptomyces nanhaiensis | reverse complement strand
GGTCCCGGCGGACGGGTCCGGCCCTGGCAACCGTTTGTCGACCCTCTTCTCCTCGGTCCTCTCTATTGACCTCTCTGTGGTGCCCTCTTAGCGTGGCAAGCGCTTTCCATCCTTCATGCCGAAAGCCACACCGCCATGCCTGCCGTGCAGGCACCCCCCACAGAAGGGCGATGTCCCGATGAGGCCGAGAACCCCGCTGTCCTTACTGGCCTGCGCCACCCTGGCGGCCGGCGCCGCAGTGGCGATGCCCGGCGCCACGGCGACCGCCGCGCCGGTCCGCTACGAGGCCGAGCGCGCTCCCGCCACCTGCGACGGCGCCATCGAGTCCGAACACGCCGGCTACTCCGGAACGGGCTTCTGCAACGGCCGCAACGCCGTGGGCGCGGCCGCCCAGTTCACGGTGGACGCCCCGCAGGCCGGTACCGCGACGCTGTCGGTCCGCTTCGCCAACGGAACCACCGCCGCACGGCCCGCGGACGTCACGGTGAACGGCTCGGCGGTCGCGTCGGCGTCGTTCGAGACCACCGGCGTGTGGGACGGATGGACGACGAAGACGCTCACGGTGCCGGTGAGGCAGGGCGGCAACACCGTCCGTCTCAGTCCCACCGGTACGGGCGGTCTGCCCAACATCGACCACCTCGACGCCGAGGTGGCCGGCACCGGCACCACGCCGCCGCCCTCGGGCTCCGCGCTGTACGTGGCACCGGACGGCAGTGCCGGGGCTTCCGGGACGGAGTCCGATCCGACGACGCTCACCTCGGCGATCGGCCGGGTCGCCCTCGGCGGGACGATTCTTCTGCGCGGCGGCACCTACCGCTTCTCGCAGACGGTCACCATCCCGCAGGGCAACGACGGCACACCGGGCGACCGCACGGAGCTGTCGGCCTACCCGGGCGAGACGCCGGTGCTGGACTTCTCGGCGCAGAGCGAGAGTTCCTCCAACCGCGGACTCGCCGTCAACGGGTCGTACTGGCATCTCAAGGGCATCGTCGTCGAGCGGGCCGGCGACAACGGGATCTTCGTCGGCGGCAGCGACAACGTCATCGAGCGCACGGTGACGCGCTTCAACCGCGACACCGGCCTGCAGCTCTCGCGGATGTCCTCCTCCACCCCCCGCGACCAGTGGCCCTCCCGCAACCTCATCCTGAGCGCACGGTCGCACGACAACGCCGACTCCGACGGCGAGGACGCCGACGGCTTCGCCGCGAAGCTCACCTCCGGCCCCGGGAACGTCTTCCGCCACGCGGTGGCCCACAACAACATCGACGACGGCTGGGACCTCTACACCAAGGACGAGACCGGGCCCATCGGCGCGGTGACCATCGAGGACTCCCTCGCCTACGAGAACGGAACCCTCAGCGACGGCACCCAGAACTCCAGCGGCGACCGCAACGGCTACAAGCTCGGCGGTGAGGACATCGGGGTCGACCACGTCATCCGGCGCAGCATCGCCTACGACAACGGCAAGCACGGGTTCACCTACAACAGGAACCCCGGCAGGATGACGATGTCGGGCAACGTCAGCATCGACAACGCCCAGCGCAACTACTCCTTCGACGCCGGCACCTCGGTGTTCCGGGACAACGTCTCGTGCCGCAGCGGCAGCGGGTCCAACGACAAGACCGTCGGCGACGCCGACGGCTCGAACCAGTTCTGGTCCGGCTCGAACGGCTCCCGGTGCTCCTCCTACGCCGGCGCCATGAGCTGGTCCTTCGCCTCCGACGGGCGCCTCGTGGTGTCCTTCGGCGGCAGGACGGCGACGCCGTGACCGCCGTCCGCCCGGCCTGCCGGGCGGACGGGAGGAGGGCTTAGGCCCCACCGGGGGAGCCCCGCGGCCGGCCGTCCGCGCACGGCCGGCCGCGGAACCCGCCTCTCCGGGCGGACGGCGTCCGCCGCCGGACCGGGGTCTCAGCCGTCCGCGGCGTTCGCCAGCCGCAGATGGGGACGGGCCTCCTCGTCGCGGCCCTGGCCGAACTCCTCCATGGCGTCCAGGAGGAGGAGCTCGCCCGCGCGGCCGCCCGGTGCCCGCTGACGCAGCCCGCACAGCGCACTCCGGGCGAACTGGTGGAGCTGTTCCGCCACGTGGAGGCGAACGCGACGCTGTACCGGCGGATGCTCGGGCCCGGGGGTCCGCGCGCTTCGTCAACCGGCTCGGGGAACTGCTGGCCGAGGAGGTGGCGGCCCAGCTGGTGCCGGAGAACGGCGGGGGCCGGGGCGGCGGGGACGAGGGCGGAGCCGCTCCGCTCCTGGAACTGCGCGCCCACTACCTCGCCGGGGCGTTCGTCGGGGTGTTCACCCGGTGGGTCGCCATGCCCGGCAGGCCCGCGGCGGAGCAGGCCGCCGAGGAGGTGTGGAGACTCCTGCGCGGGGCGTCCTCCGGCCGCGGGGCCGCGGACCGGCCGTAGACGCGGCCGGCGGCGGTGCCGCCGAGGGGCGTTCGGCCACCGGTCAGTCCGAAGCGGCGACGGAGGAGGCGGACAGGCCGGCGGCGGCTGCCTCCTCCCTGGTGAGGGGAGGACCGCCGAGCTGCGGACGGCGGGGCCCGCGGAGTGCGGCCAGGGGCAGGCGGGGGTCGCCCAGCACGGACACCGGGCGTTCCAGGGAGGTGACGTCGGTGACGCGGCGGGCCACCCAGCCGTTGCCGGTCGCGGTGTGGAGCAGCCGGTCGACGTAGGCGGCCGCGGCCCTGTCGCGGAGGGTGGGGCCGTACTCGGTGGCGCCCGGATACAGCACGTCCTGGCCGACGGCCAGGATCCACGCGGTGTCCACCGGCCCGGCCACGGCCCGCTGGACGCGCCGGGCCAGCCCCGGGCTCCCCCAGCCGCGGCGCCTGACCGCGTCCCGCAGGGCGAGGGCGCTCTGGGCCGCGGTGGACATCCCGTGCCCGTAACTGGGGTTGTAGGCCGCCAGGGCGTCGCCGAGGACGGCGAACCCCTCCGGCCAGCGTCGCATCCGCTCGTAGTAGCGGCGGTAGTTGGCGGTGGAACGGGTGAGGGTGACCTCGGTGAGGGGCTCGGCGTGCGCGATGAGCCGGCCGACGATCGGGTGCCGGGGCGCTTCCAGGGCGAAGCCGGTGAAAGCGTCGGCGTCCCCGTCCGGTTCGCCACCGCGGGTCCCGAACAGGGTGACGATCCAGCGCCCGTCCTCGATCATGACGAGCGATGCGCCCCGCCCGGGGGCCTGCCGGGGATCGGCCTGGACGATGACGGTGGGGAAACGTCCCAGCGCGCGTACGGCCGCGGGGGCCCGGAAGACGCGGCTGGCGTAGACGAGGCCCGGGTCGATCCTCCGCTCGGCCGGAGCGGGCAGGCCCAGGTCCCGCAGCCAGGAGGAGGCGCGGGAGGCGCGGCCGGTGGCGTCGACGACCAGATCCGCGGTGAGCCTGTCCTCGGTGCCGTCCGCCCGGCGGACGCGGACACCGGTGACCGCGTCCGCGCCGCCGAGGAGACCGTCTGCCGTGGTGGTCTCCAGGGCGGTGACGCGCTCGTGGCCGAGTACCTGCCGGCGTACAGTCCAGTCGAGCAGCTCACGGCTGCACAGGAGCGTGTGGTGCGACTCCTCCCAGCGGCGGAACCACCCCCGCGGGCTGAGGACGACCATGTCGGTGGGCACCGGCACGTAGTGCGCCCCGCGCCCACGGAGCAGGTCCGCGGTGCCGGGCAGCAGCTCCTCGACGGCCCTCGCGCCGCCGGACCACAGCACATGGGTGTGCCGTGCCTGGGGCAGCCCCCTGCGGGGCCCGGGGCCGTCGGGGAGGGCGTCGCGTTCCACGACGGTGACGGTCGCGAAGTCGGCCAGGGCGCGGGCCGCGAGCATGCCGGCCAGGCTGCCGCCGAGGACTATGGCGGATCTCATCGGGCGGGGGTGTCGTTCCATGCCGTGGGGGTGCTCTCCGGCCTGGCGGCCGCGTCGCGGTGGACCGTTTCGACGATACCGGGATGGCGCAGTGCCCTGGAGACGGCCTCGACGTCGCGGAGCAGGTTGTCGGGGCTCCTCCACTCGGCGCCCCTGCCCGGATCCTCCGCCCGGGCGGCGATGGCGGCGACGACGGTCACGGCGCCTGCGACCCCCTCGGCCTCCCGGGGCGCGAACCGCCGGCCGAGCGCCTCCCCGAGCACGGGGCCGGGGTCGAGGACCGACCTGCGGGCCCGGTGGTGCAACTCGTGGTCCAGGTACGGGGCCAGGATGTAGAGGCTGTCCCGTATCTCCTTCTCCCGGATCGTCAGGGACGTGTGGATGTCCGGTTTGCCGACGAGCGTGGAAGGGCCGGCCGGAACGTGCTGCCTCAGCAGCCGGTACAGGGGCAGGAGCCTGCGGTGGCGCAGTGTGGCCCGCCAGAACTCGTGGGCGGCCTGGCCCGCGTGGGGGATGAGGAAGCCCGCGCCGATGACGATGGAACCGGCGGCGCCGAGCAGCGGGGCGGCCTGGGTGCTGAGCCAGTCCAGGTCGTGGCCGGTCCACCTGCCGACGACCGCGGCGAGCTTGAGCCCGTTGAAGCCGAGGGTGGTGATGTAACCGGCGCCCATGAGCAGCAGCCCGGCGCGGAGCCAGGCGTCGACGTGGCGCACCCGGTGCTCCCAGGACCGCAGCAGCACGAAGTTCACGAGGTCGGCGACGGTGTGCGCCACGATGTAGAGCATGATCATCTCGCGCAGGTACGGCTCGTTGGCGTAGTACGTGTCGAAGTCCCGCAGTCGCTCGACATCGGGATCGCCGAGGGCGAAGAGCACCCACAGCGCGACGATGACCAGTGAGTACACGGCGATGACCGACCGCATCGCGCGGCTTGCCGCCGGGCTGGTGCCGTCCCGCCACGCGATGAGCATCAGCAGGCAGCAGGCGCTGAACGCGGTGAGCAGGCTGTAGACCCAGGGCGCCGCGATGTTGGCCACGCCCGTGGTCCGGTTGATCAGGGCGATGCTCTGGGGGGCCGCGGAGGCGAGGACGAGGAAGGCCATGATCAGCAGAAGGCTCACCACGCGGAGCAGCGACTCGTGCCGCGCGCGGATGATCGACCGCATCTTGAGGAACAGGGGCAGCAGCGCCACGGCCGCCGCGAGGTAGTAGATGTGGGGGATGACGTCTTCGGAGGCGTCCACGGGGTCCGGTCGCCTCACCGGGGGCCGAGGGTCGTCCGCAGCCGGGTGACGACCGCGTCGGTACGGGCGGGGCGGGGGGCCAGCGGATCGTCCACGAGCCATCTGCGGAAATCCCGGTACAGGCGCACGCCGAACGCCTCGGCCTCCCCTTCCTCCCGTGCGTCGCAGTGACTGCGGGCCGCGGCGCACAGCACCGTGCCGTCACCGGGGCGGTCCGCGGGGGACAGCATGCGGGCGGCGGCGCCGCCTTCCACGTGGCTCAGGTAGCTGCTGTGGCCCTGGTGCAGGTGCCACAGTTCGTGGCCCACGATGATCGGCTTCTGCGGGGCCTCCACCCGGCGTTCGACGAGGATCACGTCCCGCTCGTCCAGGGACAGCATCAGGCCGGTGATGCCGCCCACCTCGCGCGGCAGTTCCTCGATCCTCAATTCGAGGGGGCGCCCCCGGAGCACGCTCATCTCCCGGCACAGCGCCCGGCACAGCGACTCGGCGTCCGTCGGCACCTCCAGTGCGGGATCACGGCTGAGGCCGTCCATGAGCCGGCGGGCGAGTTCGTCCATGGCCTTCCGGGTGCTCCTGCCGATGCCCCTGTGCCCCCTGCCCTGCCTCGTCATCGCCCGGGCTCCGAGTCCGCGACGAAGTCGGCGACGAACCTGGCGATGGCCTCCCGCTGAGCGCGGGTGAGGGCGCGCCCGCCGCCGCGGGCGGCGATCGCCCTGGTGCCGTGCTCCCCGACGAGGGCGGTCAGGGGGTCGGGCTCCACTCCGGCCGGATCCGGCTCCAGCCGCCCCAAGACCGGCCGGAGTTCACGGATCAGCGCGTCGCGGGGGGAGTCGGTGAAGAACGTCAGCGGTACCCCGAAGTAGTCGGCCAGCGCGGCGAGGTGCGGCACGTTGGGGCACTTCTCGCCCTGGAGGAGGCTGCGGGCCCAGACACCGGTCACCCCCAGGCCGGCCGCCACCTCGCCGACGATGTCCGCCGGTCGCCTTCCGCTCTCCCTCAGGCGCCGCTCGTACAGGAAGTTCACCCGCCGGGGGGCGATCTCCCCAACCTTGCGCTCCCGCACCCTTCCGCCCCTCAGCAGGGTGCGGATCTCCCTCGTGCCGAGGCCGGTGGCGGCGGACAGCTCACCGAGGTCCAGGACGTCGTCGCGGGTGAGCCCCCTGTCCTCGGACAGGGCGTCCAGGCGCTCCAGGACCTCGTCCAGGGAGTTGTGAGAGGCCTCGGCCACCGTGCCCTCCGAACGGTTGTCACCTGATGATAGGACGAGACTACGGCCTGTGTCGCGGGCAGGGCCATTTCGTGGAACGACCGTTGCCGGACGGATAACTTCCGTTGGCTCCGTGCCGCCGCCCGTCCGGATCCGGGGGACCGGATCCGGACGGGCGGCGGGGTGTGCCGTTATCCGGCGTAGGTCTCGTACTCGGCGACCCTGGGCGTGCCGGACGAGCCGGTGATCTCGAAGGTGATCTTGCGCAGGGAGGTCTGGGGGAAGGTGATGACGCCCGCCCCGCTGCCGGAGGCCAGAACGGCGCCGGTGTCGTGGTTGACGACCCGCCAGGACCTGATGTTGCCCTCGGAGCCCGCCGCCTCCCGGATGTTGATCCTGGAGACCGTGGTGGCCGAGCCCCACTTGATCGAGACGGAACCGGTCGAGCCGCTCGGCGACCAGTACGTCCTCATGTCACCGTCCCGCACGTTGCCGTAGCTCGTTCCGTCGGCCTTGCCGGAGCCGTCGGATCCGGCCCCGATGCTGAGGTTGGTCCCGCCGGGCTGGGACGGCGTCGGCGTCGGGGTGGGGTCGGTCGGCGTCGGCGTCGGGTCGGTCGGCGTCGGGGTCGGGTCCGGCGTCTGCGGCGAGCAGCTGCCGTCCGACACCTTCAGGCCCTTGCCCGCCCCCGCCGTCTGGCTCACGATGCCCGGCACGCAGTCGGCGCCGTCGAGGTCGTAGGAGTAGGGGATGCCGACGGTGGTGTTGGACTGCGGGTCCGGCCCGGCCGGGTTGTTCTCGCTGCTGCGGCTGGACCAGGTCACGTTGTCGAAGATGTTGCCGCCGACCTGCCAGTAGCCGGCCGCATCGGTGTAGAAGGTGCCCAGGACGTCCTTGGAGTCCTCGAAGTAGTTGTTGTCCACCTTGGCGCGTGCTCCGGCGCGGGAGTTGATGCCGGACTTGCTGATGCCCGTGTAGTGGTTGTTGTAGATGTGGGCCGTGCCGCCGCGCAGCAGGGGGACGCGGGAGTCGATGTTCTGGTACAGGTTGTGGTGGTAGGTGATGAAGCTGTTGGACAGGTCGCTCTCGCTGGACCCGACGAGGCCTCCTCGGCCGGAGTTGCGCAGGATGCTGTAGGACAGGGTCACGTACTTGGTGTCGTCCTTCATGTCGAAGAGGCCGTCGAAGCCCTCCGACTCACCGCCCGACGCCTCCAGGGTGACGTGGTCGACCCAGACGTTGCGGACCTTGCTCTCCATGCCGATGGCGTCGCCGCCGTTGGAGGTGGGCGAGCCCGACTTCTTGACGTTCTTGACCGTCACGTTCTGGATGATGATGTTGCTGGCCTCGCGGATGTGGATGCCCAGCTGGTCGAAGACGGCTCCACTGCCGACCCCGACGATCGTGACGTTGCTGATCTGCTTGAGCTCTATCACGCCGTCGGCGGTGTTGCAGCTGCTCCCCGACACCTTGCTGGTGTTGCCGTGGTTGATGGTCCCCTCGACCTGGATGGTGATCGGGGTGCTGCTGCTTGCCCGGCTGCACAGGGCCTGGTGGATCGCGGTTCCCGTGGTGGCCCGGACCGTCTGCCCGCCCGCGCCGCCGGTGGTCCCGCCGTTCTGGGTCGCGTAGCCGGTGGCGCCGCCGGGCGCCGCCGATGCCTCGGGCATCGACAGGACCACGCCGGTCGCGGCCGCGATTGCCATCGTGGCCAGCCCCGCGTAGAGCCGTAGTGCGACTGTCCGTCTCATTTCGCCTCCCGTGTCGTCTTCGAGTGCTCGGTGCCGTTACTTAATGTCGTGCTCATGTCATAAAACTGCCGAAGGTCGCCTACCCGCCGCCGGGCAGGCCGGCGGCCGTCCCGAAAGAGGATGCCCTTCCTTTCCGATGCGGGCCGGTCCGGCGGTTCGCCGCAGCCCTGAGGCGCCCGAGGCGGTCGGTGGTGGTCACGGGGTTGCCGTGGCCGTACTCCTGCCCGTTTCGCCGCCCGGCTGCGCGACCGCCTAAGCCGGCGGTGCGGCCGGCCATTACGGGAGGCCGCCGTCGGAGCCGCGGCAGGCGGTGCGATACGTCTTCATCAAGGCGTATGCCCTTTCATTCCGTGGCGCGTCGACATCCCGGGCGAAGCTCCCGTGCCGGATCGAAGGCGCTCATGTGCGAGGTCGTGGCGGTTTTCGGGGTGGTCGTCCCCGCCGGGGCGGGCCTCGCGAATGGAGAAAGCGCTTTCTTTCGGTGAGGATAGGGTGGCGTCCGCTGGAAAGGCAAGGCTCCGTATGGTTGCGGAATACACTCTTCCGTCTCATGCGGCCGCCGCTCGCGACCACCACCGGTTCCCGTGGCCGAGACGCCGTACGCGGTGGAACCCGCGGGCGCGGTGCCGTCGTCCGCCTTCCGGGTGGCAGGGTCCGGCACTCGGCCGCGCGCCGGGTCCGGGGACCGGATCCGCGGGGCTGTCTCGGCGCGGGTGAGGGATCACCGCGAGACGGTGGAGGCGGCATGCCGTCGTGCGGTTGCCGCGTGCCCCTTCCGGGAGGCGGGACTTGGCCCGCTCGTTCCGGAGGGGGTGTCCCGTGAGCCGGTCCCGGCGCGGAGCCGGCGGGTGGTGACGGCACGTCGGCGGCGGAGGCGCGGCCCGATGACCGCCGCGTCCGGTGCCGGATCGCCCGGACGCGGACCGACGGGATCAGGCGAGACCGTGGAGACCGGCGGGACCTGCGGGACCGGTTCCGGTCCAGGGGTGATGGTGCCGCGGAGCCGCACCCCGTTCAGAGGGAGGCGTCCGGCAGGGGGCCGCCGTCCGGTAGGCCCGCGCCGGTGAGGAGCCCGGCCGGCACGGCAGGGCCGAGGCGCACCGCCGGCCGTGCGGCGCGAGGCGCGCGCCCGGTGCCCGGCGGGACGTACGGGCGGCGGGGCGGGACCGTGGGGGACCGGCCGCGGGAGACTCCACCGGCGGTGGAGGACGCCGTCCGGATCCCGTCGCGCGGGCTTCCGGCAAGCGTGCGGCGGGGCGGGGCGCCTCACGCCCCGCCCCGCCGCACGACCCTCAGACTCCGGCCGACCGCCGCAGGCTCAGGGGCCGCATGTCCGTCCACACGCGGTCGATGTGGTCCAGGCACTGCTGCCTGGTTCCGCCGGTGCCCTCGGCGGACCATCCCGCGGGCAGCTCGCGGTCCGCCCGCCAGATGGAGTACTGCTCCTCGTGGTTGCGGACGACCAGGTAGCCGGCCTCGTGGCTGTCGCTCATCGCGTCACGTCCTCTCGCACTCGCTCGGTCCACGGGCACAGCGTGCCCGGACCCGCCGGGCCGCCACAGGGACGAACGCGCGGCGGTCTCCGCACGCGTCGCCGCCGGTTCTTCTCTGGTGCCCCACCGCGCGCCCCGGCAGTGTGCTGGACGGCCGGACAGGGCCGAACCCTCCCGAGCCCGCCGAACCCCCTGGAAGGAGCTCCGCCATGTCGGACGTCCCGGAGAACGTGCGTCTCCCCGCCGGGGGATGGCGGCTGTGGGAGCACTTCGCGCTGCGCGGCCCCGGATTCCCCGCCGAGGGGGTGCTGCGGCTGGCGCCGCCCGGACTGGCCCTGGCGGCCGACAAGTTCGGCCCCGGCCAGGAACGCGGCGGCCCCGAGTGGGAGGCCTTCACCGAGGCCTTCTCCGCCGCCGCCGTGCACACCGCCGAGCTGCTCCAGCGGATCGCCGCCACACCCCGCTTCAGAGCGGCGGTGGCCTGGCAGAACCCGGCCGTGCTGCGCACCGGCATCGCGCCGTTCCTGAACTGGACGCCGACCGCGGCCGGGCGCACCAGCATGCCGCGCCAGCGCGAGGAGCTGGTGGCGCACTACTGGCAGCGCTTCTGCGTCAAGAACGACACCATCGGCTTCTTCGGCCCCGTCGGCTGGGGCCGCTGGGACCTGTCGGCACGGGGCGTCACCGTCGACCCCGGCGAGGGGTTCCTGGCCGGCTCGCGGGTGTACTTCGCCAGCTGGGCCGTCGACGCACTGGCCAGGTCGCTCGGGGAGGACCCGGCCCTGATGGCGTGGATACCCCCGTGCCGGGTGTCGTTCGTACGCGTCGCCGACGGGGCCGTGCGGCTGCCGGGCCGGCCGCCCCAGCGGCTCACCGGGACCGAGAGCGCCGTACTGGGCCTGTGCGACGGCAGGCGGACGGTCGCCGAGATCGCCGCGGAGGCGGGGATCGGCCGGCGGGAGGCGGCCGACACCGTGCGCCTGCTCGCCGGGAGGCGGTGGGTGCACTGGCGGCTGGACGTGCCATCGAGCACCCACCCGGAGCGCGCGCTGCGCGCCGTGCTCGAGCGCGTCGGGGACCGGCAGGCGCGCGAGCGGGCCCTGGAGAAGCTGGCCGTGCTGGAGCGCGGACGCGACGCGGTGCGGGCCGCGGGGACGGACGCCGACGCGCTCACCGCGGCCATCGCAGCCCTGGAGGCCGACTTCGCCGCGCTGACCGCCACCGCCGCCCAGCGCGCCAAGGGCGAGCGGACCGCGCCCTGCCGGGGCCTGGTCTACTCCGACGCCCGGCGTGCGGCCACCGCCACCGCCGGTGCGGCCCTGCTGGCGGAACTGGCGCCGCTGGAGCTGTGCCTGACCGCGGCGCGCTGGATGACCAACCGCTTCGCCGAGGCCGTCGGCGCCCGTATCCGCGAGGTGTACGACCGGCTGAGGGCGCGGGCGGCGGACGGCGGAGCCGGGGGAGTGGTCGACCTGGGCACGCTGTGGCTGGAGTGCCTGCCCTCGCCGCACCCGAAGGCGGCCGACGACATCGCCGCGATCCAGGCCGAACTGCGGGCGAAGTGGGCCCGCGTCCTGGACGTGCCGCAGGGCGCGCGCCGGGTGCGGCTGGCCGGCGACGACATCGCCGAGCGGGTGCGCGAGGAGTTCGGCGAGCCGGGCGCGGGGTGGTCGCTGGCCCGCTACGTCAGCCCCGACGTGCTGATCCTGGCCGAGGACCGCGAGGCGGTCGAGCGCGGGGACTTCGAACTGGTCCTGGGCGAGATGCACTGCGCCCTCAACACGATGGGCGCCTCGCTCTTCGTGCACCAGCACCCCGACCCGGCCGAACTGGTGGCCGAGACCACGCGCGACTTCCCCGGGCCGAGGCTGCTGCCGATGCTGGCCAAGGAGCTGCCGCTGAAGTGGTCCGCGCGCAGCAGGCCCTCCCTGGAACGGCCCGAGGACTACTGCGTGGCCCTGGTCGACCAGACCGGCGACCCGCACCGGCCGCGCACGGTCCTCGGCGCCGACGTCGCGGTCGAGGAGCGCGGCGGCCGGCTGGTCGCCGTACTGCCGGACGGCGCCGAGTTCCCGCTCCTGGACGTCTTCGCCAACACCCTCACCCAGCGCGTGATGGACCGCTTCACCCTGCGTCCCGAGGGGGACCACACCCCGCGGATCACCGTCGACAGGATGGTCGTGGCCCGCGAGACGTGGACCTTCCCGGTGGCCTGTCTCGCCTTCGCCGAGGAGAAGACCGAGGCCGGACGCTTTGTACGGGCCAGGCAGTGGCGGCGCGAGCACGACCTGCCCCGCTTCGTCTTCGTGGTCTCCCCGGCCGAACCCCGCCCGTTCTACGTCGACTTCGACAGCCCGGTCTACGTGAACATCCTGGCCAAGGCGCTGCGCCGACTGGCCCGCAAGGACCCCGGGGCCCGGGTGAGGGTGAGCGAGATGCTGCCCACCCCCGAGCAGGCCTGGCTGACCGACGACGAGGGCAACACCTACACCTCCGAACTGCGCTTCGTCGCCGTCGACCGCACGGTCACCGACCCGGCCGCCGACCGAGTGGGCGAGGAGGAGGCGTGATGCGCACCTTCGCCGACGACATCGCCGAGCACGCCGCCCGCGCCCCCCGCCGTATCGCGCTCACCACCCCCGGCGGTGATCTGACCTACGCCGAACTCGCCCACCGCATCGACGCGCTGGCCTCCGTCCTGCTGGAGCGGGGCGCCGGTGCGGAGACGGTCTGCGCGGTGGCCGTGCCGCGCGGGGCGGACGCCGTGGTGGCCGTGGCCGCCGCCGTGCGCTGCGGAGCGGCCTTCCTCACCCTCGACGTCGAACAGCCCCCCGCGCGGCTGGCCGCGCTCGTCCGCAGCGGCGGCGCCGACCTGCTGCTGACCACCTCCGGCCTGGTCCGCCGCCTCGACCTGCCCGTGCCCGGCCGGCCGGTGCTGACGGACCGCCCCGATGCCGCCGCTGCCCCTGTCCCTGCCGCCCCCGCTTCCGCCGCCGCCCGGGTCGCCCCACCCGATCCCCGCGCGCTCGCCTACGTCAGCCACACCTCCGGCACCACCGGCGAGCCCGCCGCCGTGCTGGTCGAGCACGGGAGCCTGGACTCCTACCTGCGCTTCGTCGTCCGCGACTACGGGCTGGGGCCCTCCACCGTGGCGCTCCAGGTCGCGCCGCCGGGCTATGACGCCTCCATCCGCGACACCTTCGCGCCGCTGCTGGCCGGCGGCCGGCTGGTCCTGCTGCCCCGCGAGGAGCTGCTGCGGCCCGAGTCGTTCGGTGCCGCCGTACGGGCCCACTCGGTGACCGCGCTGCTGAGCGTGACCCCCTCCTTCCTGACCTTCCTGGCCGGGAGGCCCGACGCGCGGCGGCTGTTCGCCGGGCTCGAACTGGTCGTCTCCAGCGGCGAGTCGCTGCGGCCGTTCCTCACCGCCGGCGGGCGCGCCCTGGTCCGGGGCGCCCTGGTCAACCAGTACGGCCCGACGGAGTGCACCATGACCTCCACCCGCCACGTCGTGCCCGCCGAGCCCGACACCGCCGCCGACATCGTCGGTACGCCCATCGACGGCGTCGTGGTGCGGCTGCTCGACGACGCTCTGGAGCCGGTGCCCCAGGGGAGCGTGGGCGAGGTGTGCATCGGCGGCGCCGGCGTGGCCCGCGGCTACCGCGGCCTGCCCGCCCGCACCGCCGAACGCTTCGTCCCCGACCCCTTCGGCCCGCCCGGCGCCCGGCTGTACCGCACCGGAGACCTGGCCGAGGCGGGGCCCGGCGGACTGCGCTACCTCGGCCGGAACGACCGCCAGGTCAAGATCCGCGGCCACCGCGTCGACCCCGCCGAGGTCGAGGGCGCCCTGCTGGCCCATGCCCGGGTGGCGCAGGCGGTGGTCACCGCCGGTACCGACGACCTCGGACGCGGCCACCTCATCGCCCACGTCACGGGCGATCTGGCGGACGTCACCGACGCGGCGCTGCGCGTGCACCTGGGACGCACCCTGCCGCCGCACCTGATGCCCCGCCGGTTCGTACGGCTCGACGAGATGCCCACCACCCGCGGCGGCAAGGCCGACCGCCGCACCCTGGCGGGCGCGGGGCCGGCCGGGGAGCCGGTCACGGGAGTCCGTGCGGGAGGCACCCCGTGACCACCGCCGTCGAACCGGGCCCCGTCGACCTGCACCTCGCCGCCCGCCGTATCGCCGCGCACGTCCTGCGCACCCCGCTGCTGCGGATGCCGGCCGCCGTGCCGGAGGTGCTGCTGAAGGCCGAACACCTCCAGCACGGCGGCTCGTTCAAGATGCGAGGGGCCGCCAACGCAGTCCTCGCGCTGAAGGCCCGCCACATCGTCACCGGTTCCTCCGGCAACCACGGGATCGCGCTGGCCGGGCTCGCCGCGGAACTGGGCATCCGGTTGACCGTGGTGCTCGCGGCCGGCGCGAACCAGGCCAAGGCCGCCCTGATCCGCGCCCTGGGCGCCGACACGATCGGGGTGGAGGGAGGGGTCGGCGAACGGGACGAGGCGGCCCGCGCGCTGGCCGCGGAGACCGGAGCGGTGTTCGTGCCCTCGTCCGACCATCCGCTCGTCGTCGCGGGCCAGGGGACGGTCGGGGCCGAGATCCTCGCCGACGCGCCCGACGCCGATGCCGTCTACGTCCCCACCGGCGGCGGCGGACTGCTGGCCGGGGTCTGCCTGGCCGCCCGGGACCACCCGGTACGGGTGGTCGGCGTCGAACCCGCCACCATGCCCCGCTACGCCCGCTCCCTGGCGGCCGGCCGTCCCCTGTGCCTGCCCTCCCGCGACACCGTCGCCGACGGGCTGCGCTGCCAGCGGCCGGGCACGGTGCCCTATCCGATCGTCCGTGACCGCGTCGACGACATGGTCACGGTGTCCGACACCGACGTCCTGGCCGCGATGGACCTGCTGCACCGCTGCGGGATCAGGGCCGAGCCCAGCGGAGCCGTCGCGCTGGCCGGCGCGCTGCGCGATCGCGGGCGCGGCGGATCCGCCGCCAGATCCGTCGCCGTCGTCTCCGGCGGCAACACCGCCGCGGCCCTGAGGGCCGCCACCGCCCGACACCACCTGGAGGAGATCCCATGACCGCCACCGACCACGCCGGCACCAACACCGCCGCCGACACCGCCGCCGACACCAACACCGGCACCGTCGACCTGCTGGTCGCCGTCTACCGGGAGACCCTCGGCACGGCCGGCCTCGACCGCGACAGCGACTTCTACGAGGTCGGCGGCGACTCCCTGACCGCCTTCCAGATCACCGGCAGGATCCAGGAGGTCCTGGGGGTGGAGGTACCGGTCTCGCTCGTCTTCGCCTACCCCACGCCCGCCGACCTCGCCTCCGTCGTCGACTCCGACTTCGTCCAGGTGTGAGGAGCAGACCGTGACCGACATCCGTCTGCCCGGCGGACGCTGGCGGCTGTGGGAGCAGTTCGCGCTGCGCGGCCCCGGATTCCCCGCCGAGGGGGTGCTGCGGCTGGCGCCGCCCGGACTGGCCGCCGCCGCCGACAAGTTCGCCCCCGGCGAGCGACCGGCCGGCGAGCGGTGGGACGACTTCGCCCGCCTGTACGCCGACGCCGCGGTGGAGACCGCCCACACCCTCCAGGACATCGCCCGCACCCCCGCCTTCCGCGAGGCCGTGGCCTGGCAGAACCGGCCGGTGCTCGACTCGGGCCTCAAACCGTTCCTGAACTGGACGCCGACCGCGGCCGGGCGCACCAGCATGCCGCGCCAGCGCGAGGAGCTGGTGGCGCACTACTGGCAGCGCTTCTGCGTCAAGAACGACACCATCGGCTTCTTCGGCCCCGTCGGCTGGGGCCGCTGGGACCCGCACACCGACGGGGCGGAGGTGGACACAGGCCGCGGTCTGGTCGCCGGCTCCGAGGTCTACTGGGCCGGCTGGGCCGTCGACGCCCTCGCCTCGACGATCGGCGCCGACCCCGCGCTGCGGGAGTGGACGGCCCCCCGGCGCGTCCCGTTCGTCCGCCTGGACGGCGCCCGGGTCACGGTGCCGGGCCGGCCGCCGCAGACCGTCGACGAGGCGACCGCCGCCGTCCTGGCGCGGTGCGACGGCGTGCGGACCGCGCGGGAGATCGCCGCCGCCCTGCCCCGCACCGACGTGCCCGCCGTGCTGGAGGACCTGGTTGCACGGCGCTGGGCGGTGTGGCGCCTTGAGGTGCCCGCCGGCACCCACCCCGAACGCTCCCTGCGGACCTGGCTGGAACGGGTGGGCGACGCGCAGGCGCGAAGGCGCGGACTGGACGCGCTGGAGGCCCTGGAGCGGCGCCGCGCCCGGGTACGGGACGCGAGGGGCGCGGACGCGCTGGTGACGGCCCTGACCGAGCTGGAGGAGGAGTTCACCGCACTGACCGAGACCGCCGCCGTGCGGGAGAAGTCGGCCGGGACGGCACCGTGCCGCGCCCTGGTCTACTCCGACTGCCGGCGCGCCGCCACCGCACGCCTCGGCCCCGCCGTGCGCGACGCCCTCGCTCCGCTGGAGCCGCTGCTGACCAGCGCCGGCTGGCTCACCGCCCGGCTGGCCGACGCGGTGATGGGCCGTGCGAAGGAGGTCCACCGCGGCCTGGCCGCGCGCGGGCCGGTCGACCTGGCCGCGTTCTGGTTCGCCTGCATGCCCGTCCTGCACGGTGACGCCCGTACGGCGGCGCCCGGGCTCCAGCGCGACTTCCAGGACCGCTGGGAGGGGATCCTGGCGCCCCCGCCGGGAGCCCGCCGGGTGCGGCTGCCGCTGGAGGACGTCGCGGGAGCGGTGCGCGAGCGGTTCGGCGGGCCGGGCGGCGGCTGGACGGCGGCCCGCTACATCAGCCCCGACATCATGATCGCCGCCGACGGGGCGGATGCCGTCGCCCGCGGCGACTTCGAACTCGTCCTGGGGGAACTGCACCTGGCGGCCAACACCCTGGGCGCCTCGCTCTTCGTCCACCAGCACCCCGACCCCGGCGAACTGGCCGCGCTCACCGACCGCGACCATCCCGGTCCGCGTCTGATGCCGCTGCTGCCCAAGGAACACCGCTCCCGCCTGTCGGCCCGCATCCGGCACGCCCTGGTCCGGCCGCGGGACCATCAGGTGGCCCTGCTCGACTTCACCGCCGACCCCGCCCGGCCGCGCACCGTGAACAGCGCGGACGTCATGGTGCGCGAACGCGAGGACGGGCAACTGGCGGTCGTCCTCCCGGACGGTGCCGAGTTCGCGGCCGTGGACGTGTTCTCGCACGTCCTGACCACCTTGGCGATGGATCTGTTCCAGGTCCTGCCCGAGGCCGCCCACTCGCCGCGGATCACGGTCGACCGGCTCGTGGTGGCCAGGGAGACCTGGCGGATCCCCGCGGGCTCGACGGACTTCGCCGCCGAGAAGGACGAGGCGCGCAGATTCGTGCGGGCCCGCCACTGGCGGGAGGAGACCGGTCTGCCGCGTTTCGTGTTCGTCGCCTCCCCGGCCGAACCCCGCCCGTTCTACGTCGACTTCGACAGCCCGGTCTACGTGACCGTCCTGGCCAAGGCGCTGCGCCGGCTGGCCCGCAGGGACCCGGAGGGGCAGGTCGTCGTCACCGAGATGCTGCCCACCCCCGAGCAGACCTGGCTGACCGACGACGAGGGCCGCTCCTACACCTCCGAACTGCGCTTCGTCGCCGTGGCCGACGCGGAGGAGGTGTAGCCACGGCCCCGGCACCTGACCCGGCACCTGCCCCGGCACCTGACCCGGCACCGCCCCCGGCTCCGAACCCCCGGACGCGCGAGGGGACGGACGCGCAGGCCGCGCTGCGCACGGGGCTGCGCCTTCTTCCCTGTCGGCAGACCTCCCTGCGGCGGCAGTCTTCGGGAAAACACCGCATGGAGGCCACAGTGACAACAGGAGCCGCCCCCCACGGGGCGAGGCACGGTGACGACTACCGCACGGCATCCTTCGCTCAGCGGCGGCTGTGGTTCCTGGACCAGCTCGCCGAAGACTCCTCCGACTCCCTGCTCCCCCTGGCGCTGCGCACCCGGGGCCCGCTCGACGTACCGGCGCTCGAGAGGGCGCTGACGGGCGTCGTGGACCGGCACGAGGTATTGCGCACCCGGTTCACCGCCGTCGACGGCGAGCCCGTCCCCCGGGTGGACGGCCCGGGCGGCGCGGTGCTGGAGCGGACCGAGGCCGGCAGCGCCGGGGAACTGTTCGCCCGCGAGCTGGGCCGTCCGCTGGACCTGGCGACGCAGCACCCGATGCGCGCGGTCCTCGCCCGTCTGGCGCCCGACGACCACCTGCTGCTCCTGGTGGTGCACCACATCGCCGTCGACGGCTGGTCGTGGGACGTGCTGCTGCGCGAGCTGGCCGCGGGCTACCGGGGCGAGGCCGTGGCCCCGCCGGCCCTGCGGTACGCCGACTTCGCCCGCGCCCAGGCCGAGCGGCTGAGCGGCCCGCGCATGGAGCGCCTGCTCGGCTACTGGCGCGACCGGCTGCGCGGCACCGCCCCCCTGGACCTGCCGACCGACCGGCCGCGCCCCCGGTTCTGGGACGGCTCCGGGGACGTCGTCCGCTTCACGCTCCCCGCCGACCTGGTGGCCGACGTCGACAGGGTCGCCCGCGAGCACCGCGCGACCCGCTACATGCTGCTGCTCGCCGTCTACCAGGCCCTGCTGGCCCGCTGCACGGGCCGTACCGACATCGCGGTGTGCACCACGATGGCCGACCGCGGCCACGCGGGAACGGCGGAGTTGATCGGCCCGTTCGTCAACACCGTCGTCCTGCGCACCGACCTGTCCGGCGAGCCCGCCTTCGGCGCCCTCCTGGAACGGGTCCGCACCGGCGTCCTGAAGGACCTCTCGCACGCCGACGCGCCCTTCGACCACGTGGTGCGCGCGGTGGGCGGCGAACGCGACCTGTCCCGCCACCCGCTGGCCCAGGCGTCGTTCACCCTGCTCAACACCGCCCAGCGGCCCGTCGTCCTGCCGGGACTGGAGGCGGAGCTGGTGGCGCCGCCGCTCACCGGCACCACGATGGACGTCTTCCTCGACCTCAGCCTGCGCGCGGACGGCGGCATCGCCGCCCGGCTGCAGTACGCCACCGCCCTGTTCGACGCCGGCACCATGCACCGGTTCGCCTCCGCCTACACCGGGCTGCTGCGCGCGGTCCTGGACGACCCGCGGACCCCGGTGGCGGAACTCGCCCGGCGCCTGGAGCCCCTGCCGGACGGATCCGCGCCGGACGGGTCCGCGCCGCACGCGGCGGGCGTCCGGCCCGAGGCGCGTTGGAGCACCGCACCCGACCGCCCGGCCGGTCCCGCGCCCGCCGTGGCCGTGGCCGGAGATCCGGGTGCGCCGGC
>NZ_JBKJFM010000123.1:0-18875 GCF_046614825.1 Streptomyces nanhaiensis | reverse complement strand
CGCCGCGCCGCCGCGGCGCACACCGCCGCCGCGTCCGCCCCCGCCATGACCCGCCGCGCCCTGTTCGCCCAGGCCGGGGTGATCGCCACCCGCGGCATCGGCGAACTCCTGGACACCGCGGCCCTGCTCCAGTCCCAGCCCCTGCCCACCGGCACCCGCGTCGCCGTGGTCTCCAACGCAGGCGGCGCCGGGGTCCTGGCCGCCGACGCCTGCGCCGAGGCCGGTCTGACCCTCCCCCGCCTGCCCGACTCCCTCACCGCCGACCTGCTCGGCACCCCGCCCGCCGGCGCCTCCACCGCCAACCCCGTCGACACGGACGGCAGCGGCGGGCCGCGGCCGGCCGAGTGCGTGGGACGGCTGGCCGAGTACGGAGGCGTGGACGCCGTCCTGGCCGTCCTGGTGCCCACCGCCCCGGCCGACGGGGAGGATGACGGGGCCCAGGTCCGCGAACTGCTGCGCACCGCCTCCGCCCACCCCTCCCGCACCGTCGTCGCCGTCCTGCCCGGCCAGGCCGAACGCGTCCGCCTGCTCCGCTCGGACGACGGCACCGCCCTCCCCGCGTACGCCGAACCCCAGGACGCCGCCCGCGCCCTGGCCCACGCCGCCGAACGGACCCGCTGGCTGGGCCGCCCGCCCGGCGAGGTCCCCGAACTGTCCGGCGTGGACACCGAGGCCGCCCGCGCCCTGGTCGGCGCCTTCCTCGCCGACCACCCCTCGGGCGGCCTGCTGGACCCCCGCGACTGCGCCCGCCTCCTGGACCACTACGGCATCCCCCGCCTGCCCCAGGCATGGGCCGAGGACGAGGACGCCGCCGCCGGGGCCGCCGCCCGCCTGACCGGGCGGCGCGGCGAACGCGCCGCCCTCAAGGCCCACTGGCCCGGCATGCACCACCGGAGCCAGGAGGACGCCGTGGCACTCGACCTCGAGGACGAGGACCGCGTACGGGCCGCCTGGCGGGACCTGTCCGCCCGCCTGGAGGGCGCCATGACCGGCGCGCTCGTCCAGCCCATGGCACGGCGCGGCACCGAACTGGTCGCCGGCGTCGTCCAGGACGAGGTCTTCGGGCCCCTGGTCCTCTTCGGACCGGGCGGCACCGCCGCCGAGGTCCTGGCCGACCACGCCGCCCGGCTCGCCCCGCTCACCGACCGGGACGTCCACGACCTGATCACCGCACCCCGCTGCGCCCCCCTGCTGCTCGGGCACCGCGGCGGCGAACCGGTGGACCTGGAGGCCCTGGAGCAGATCCTGCTGCGCCTGTCGCGGATGGCCTGCGACCTGCCCGAACTCGCCGAGGCCGACCTCAACCCGGTCCTGGCCCGGCCCGACGGCGCCACCGCCGTCGACGCCCGCGTGCGCCTGCTGCCCAGGCGCGCCCACGATCCCCACCTGCGCCGGCTGCGCTGACAGGCCGCCGGAAAGAGAACACGGAGGACACCATGAAGCACAAAGTGGTCGGCGCCGTCATGACGATCGACGTCGTCAAGGCCCACCCGGCGACACCCTTCAAGCAGGTCGCCCACCTGCTCGCACGGCACGGCATCAGCGGCCTGCCCGTCGTGGACGACGACGACAAGGTCCTCGGAGTCGTCTCCGAGACCGACCTCCTGGCCCACCAGGCGCGCCAGGGAACGGACGGCCCCCCGCCCAGGGGGCGCGCCGGGCGCCGCAGGGCGGCCGCCGGACGCCCGCTGACCGCGGGCGAGCTGATGACCGCACCGGCCGTCACCGTCCACGCCCTGGACTCCGTGGCACGCGCGGCCCGCACGATGGTCGCCCACGGCGTCCAGCGGCTGCCGGTCCTGGACGAGGAGGAGCGGCTGGTCGGCATCGTCACCCGCCGCGACCTGCTGGGCGTCTTCCTCCGCCCGGACGCCGACATCCGCGCCCAGGTCGTCGACGAGGTCCTGGTCCGGTCCCTGTGGCTGTCGCCCGACACCGTCTCCGTCTCCGTCGCCGACGGTGTGGTCACCCTCACCGGACAGGTCGAACGGCGCAGCGAGATCCCCGTCGCCACCGCCCTCATCCGCCGCCTCGACGGCGTGGTCGACGTCGTCAGCCGGCTCACCTACCACCTGGACGACTCACGGCTGCGGCCCGAGGAACCCGCACTGCACGGCCTCGCCGACCGGTGGCTGCGCAACCACTGACACCACCACCGGCACACCACCGGCACACCACCGGCACAACGCCGGCCCTGCCGGGCACCCGGGGACCTCCCGGGCGCCCGGCAGCGCCCGGCACCTCACAGGAAGGCGATCACGATGACACCACCGCACGTACTCGTCGCCCACGGCTCGAAGAACGGCTCCACCGCGGAGATCGCCGAGTGGATCGGCCAGGACCTGCGGGAGAGCGGCCTGACCGCCGACGTCCTGCCCGCCGCCGAGGCCGCCGCGCTCGACGGCCTCGACGGCTACGACGCCGTACTGCTGGGCTCCGGCCTGTACGCGGGCCGCTGGGTCAGGGAGGCCACCCGGTTCGCCCGGCGCCACCGCCACGCCCTGGCGCGACTGCCGGTGTGGCTGTTCAGCAGCGGCCCGCTGGACTCCTCCGCCGAGGAGCGCGACATCCCGCCCGCCCCCGGCGCCGCACGCGTCGCCGCCCTGGTCGACGCACGCGGCCACACCACCTTCGGCGGCCGGCTGGGGGAGGACGCACTCGGTTTCATCGCCCGGCAGATCGTCAAGCAGGGCAAGGGCGGGGACTTCCGCGACCGCGAGCACGTCCGGAGGTGGGCGCGCTCGGTCGCCGACGAACTCACCCGGGCGGCGCAGAGCACCTGAAGGGCGCCGGAGCCGACCGGGCGCCCGGGGCTTCGGCCCCCACCGGGGACACGGCGGAGGTCCGGCTCCCGGGCGCACCCCGGAAGCCGGACCGAAGACCGCGGCCCGGCCGATCCCCTCGGCCGGGCCGCTCCCCTCCTCGTCCTCGCCCCCGGCTCCTCAGCCGATCCCGATGTCCACCCGCGGCGGCTGCCGCAGCGAGTTGTGCACCGTGCAGTGGTCCACCACCGCCGCCAGCGCCCGGGTGCGCACCTCCCCGATGTCCTGCGGCAGCACCAGGCGCAACCGCACCTCCCCCACCCGCGCCGGCCGGTCGGCGGCCATCTCGTACTCCGTCTCCACCCGCAGCCCCTCGCGCGGCAGCCCGTGCCGCGCCAGGTAGCGGCCCGCGTAGAAGCCCACGCACGACGCCAGCGACGCGACGAACAGGTCCACGGGTGTGGGCCCCAGTCCCTCGCCGCCGGCCTCCGGCGGCTGGTCCACGGTGAACTCGTGACCGCGCACCGAGACCCGGTAGGCATCGCCCCCCGACAGGGCCACCGCCACCTTCTCCATGACGCACCTCCTCGGCATCACCCCCAGCCAACCTCCCCGCGCGCGGCCGCGGCCAGGGCCGACCGGACGCGCCCGGGGGCCGTACGTCCCCGCTTCCCGGGCCACCCGGCCGCACTGGACCGGTCGGCGGCGCGGAACGGGACCAAAGGCACTGCCCCGGCGGGCCTCCGCGGCGGCAGCCTGGTGGCGGCCGGAACGGGAGGAGCACACCATGCCACCCACCACACTCGACGCGGTCGTCCTGGAGAACCTCGTCTCCGCCGCCGTGGCCGCACCGTCGATCCACAACACCCAGCCCTGGCGCTACCGCCTGGACCCCGCCACCGCCACCCTGGAGGTACGCGCCGCCGCGGGACGGGGGCTGCGCCACACCGACCCCGTCGGGCGGGCCCTGCACGTCTCCGTCGGCGCCGCCCTGTTCAACCTCCGCGTGGCGGTGGCCCGCACCGGCTGGGAACCGGCCGTACGACTGCTGCCCCGCCCCGCCGAACCGGACCTGCTGGCCTCCGTGCGCCCGGTCGCGGCCGACGCACCCGACCCGCGCCACCGCCCCGACCTGTACGCCGCCCTGTGGCGGCGGCACAGCAGCCGCTTCCCCTTCTCCCCCCACCGCCCGCCCGAGTGGCTCCTGCGCGAACTGGCCGCCGCCGCCCGCGCCGAGGGCGCCTCGCTGTGGTTCCCCGGCGTCCGGGACACCACCCGGATGATGCGTCTGACCGCCGCGGCCGAACGCCGCAACACCGAGACCGACGCACGCCGCGCCGAGAACCGCTCCTGGATGCGCGAGGGCGCCCACGACGGACTCCCCGGCGCCGCCCTGGGCGCCCGCGACGCCACCGGGCGCCTGCCTCTGCGCGACTTCTCCGGAGTCGGGGCGGGCGGCACCCTCACGGCCCGGTTCGAGACCGGCCCCACCATCGCCGTCCTCGCCACGGCCCGCGACCGGCGCGCGGACTGGCTCCGCGCCGGGCAGGCGCTGGAACACGTCCTGCTGGTCGCCACCGCCCACTCGGTGCGCACCTCGCTGCTGCACCAGGCCCTGGAGTGGCCCGACCTCCGGAGGTCCCTGCAACGCGTCACCGCGGGCCCCCGGTACGTCCAGATGCTCGTCCGCCTCGGCTACGGCCCCGAGGGACCGGCCACGCCCCGCCGGCCCGTGCGGGAGGTACTGGAGACGGGTCTGTGACCGCGCCGCCCCGGCCCGCGGGCCCGGTCCCCCGAACTCCGTTTCCCTCGGCCCCGGTTACTCGGACTCCGGTTCCTCAGACCCCGTCCAGCGGCACCCGCCACACCAGGCGGGAGCCGCCGGACGGCGGCCTCTCCACCAGAAGCTCGCCGCCGAGCTTCTCGGCCCGCTCCGCCAGGTTCACCAGCCCGCTGCGGCGTCCGCCCTCCGGGATGCCCACCCCGTCGTCGGCCACCGTGGCGGTCAGGGAACCGCCCGCCACCACCAGCGAGACCTCGGCCACCGCGGCCCGCGCGTGCCGCGCCACGTTCGACAGCGCCTCGGCCAGCACCGCCACCACGTGGTCGGCCACGGCCGCAGGCACATCGGTGTCCACCAGCCCCTCCATGCGCAGGGCCGGGGTGAAGCCCAGGTTCCCCACGGCCTCCTCCACCAGCCGGGCCACCCGCACCCGCAGCCCCTGCTGCCGGCCCCGGCCGTCGCCGTGGCTGCGCAGACCGAAGATCGTCGATCTGATGATCTTGATGGTCTCGTCCAGATCGTCCACGGCCCGCAGCAACCGCTCGCTCGCCTCCTGGTGCTGGACGAAACGCACCGCGCTCTGCAGCGTCATGCCCGTGGCGAACAGCCGCTGGATGGCCAGGTCGTGCAGATCGCGGGCGATGCGGTCGCGGTCCTCCAGCAGGGCCACCTGCTCGGCCGCCCGTCGCCGCTCCGCCAGCTCCATGGCCACCGCGGCCTGTCCGGAGAAGGACGCCAGCGGCGCCGTCTCCGTCTCCGTGAACGGCGCGCGCCTCTCCCGGCGCGCCAGCAGCAGCACACCGCGCACCCCGTCGCCGGCGCCCATCGGCACCGCCACCGCCGGGCCCATGCCCTTCCAGCGCTCCGTACCCGCCGAGATGCGGGGGTCGCCCGCGATGCCGGCACTGGTGATCGCCTCGCCGGCGGCCAGCGCCGCCCCCACGAACGATCCCTCCTCCGGCAGCACCAGGCCGCGGAACTCCTCGCTCCCCTCTCCCTCGGCCAGCACCACCTGGAGGTTGCCGGTGTCCTCCAGGGGCAGGGCCAGTACGCCCAGGTCCGCGGCGAGGATGTGGCGCGCGTGGTCGACGACCAGCGCCAGCACCTCGTGCTCGTGCACCCCGGACAGCAGTCCGGCGGTGATCTCGGCGTTGGCCTCCATCCAGCGCTCGCGGTTGCGGGCCTGCTCGTAGAGGCGGGCGTTCTCGATGGCCACGCCCGCCGCCACGGCGAGGGTGGACAGCACCGCCTCGTCCTCGGCGTCGAACTCCGCCCCGCCCCGCTTCTCGGTCAGGTAGAGGTTGCCGAAGACCTCCTCGCGCACCCGGATCGGCACGCCCAGGAAGGAGTGCATCGGCGGGTGGTTGGGAGGGAAGCCCGAGGAGTTGCGGTGCTCGGCCAGCTCCGGGATGCGCAGCGGCTCCGGGTGGCGGATCAGCTCGCCCAGCAGCCCGTGGCCCGACGGCAGCGGACCGATGGCGTCGACCGTCCGCGCGTCGATGCCCACCGGGATGAACTGGGAGAGCCGGCCGTCCTCGCCGATGACGCCGAGGGCGCCGTACTCGGCGTCGACCAGCAGCACCGCGGCCTCCACGATCCGCTGGAGCGCGTGGGACAGCTCCAGCTCCTGCCCCACCGACATCACGGCCTCGAGCAGGCTGTGCACCCGGTCCCGGGTGCCGCGCACCGCGTCGACGCGAGCCTGCAGCTCGTCCAGCAACTCGTCCAACTGCAGCCGAGGCAGACGTCCCGCGTCCTTCTCGCTCCCCATGCCCACCGGTCCTTCCCTCAGGCCCTCGAGCCTTTACCCAAAGGTATCGGTTCACTCGGGCGGACCGCTGCCCTGCCTCGGGGTGTCCGGCTCCGGCCGCCCACCTCGGCCTCTGATTTGTAATATGAACTGCTTGGCACGCTTTTTATTCGGACAGTGAACCGGGGCCTCTCCGTGCTCGGCCCATCGGGTGAACTGCGGCGCCCTGGTGGCAGGCACCGCCGCCCGTTCGGGAACGTCTCCACCTCAGGCATCCGGCCCCGGGCCGGATGCCCGGACACCGAAGCGCCCGAGGACACCCGAAGAGCACTGGAGAGATCCATGGAGATGCCCGCTGTGACCGAATGCGCCGTGGAGCCCTGCGCGTACAACAGGGAGCACGCCTGCCACGCGCTCGCCATCACCATCGGCGACCCCCAGCAGGCCCAATGCGACACGTTCTTCACCGCCCCGCGCAAGGGCGGCAGCCCGGAGGCCGCCGCGCACGTCGGCGCCTGCAAGATGTCGGACTGCCGGCACAACACCGACTTCGAATGCCAGGCGACCGGCATCTCGGTGGGCGCCCTGCACGGCACGGCCGACTGCCTGACCTACTCCCCGCGCTGATCCGTTCCCCGGCACCCGCCGCCCCGCCCGCCCCCCGAAGCACGACCCGGACACGCCGGAAACCCGCCACGGGATGCCCCGGAGTCCGGACGGCTCGCTGCGCGGCGCAGCCCGCGAGGGCGCTGACACGGTTCCCGTACTCGCGGCGGCCCTGCCCCGGGCCGGGACGACCGGGAGGCCGCGCGCACAGCGGCCGTCTTCCCGACGGTGGCGGCGGGGCGGCGGCCGCCCCTTGCCGGCCCTCGCCTCGGCGGCCCGCGGCACCGACGCCCGTCGCGCCCGCCGCGCCCGTCGACGGACGGTCGAACGACGACAGGTGCGGCGAGCGTCCGGTGACCCCGGGCGATCCGGGGATTCGCGGCGACCCGAATCCCGTCAGCCCCGGCATCGAGGATCCGGTCGTCCTCGATGAGGGCCCGGGCACCTCCAGCCGTTTGCGCTCCTCCGGCGCCCGGAGTTCCGCGCACTCATCGGCCACGCCCGGCCGAGCGGCACCGCGCACGTCTCCGGGACATCCCGCCTCGTACGCGGTGGCGGGCACGTCCTCGACCTCCTCGGCGTCCTCCATCGCGCCCGGTTGGCGCTGCGCGTCCACGACGGCGCGTTCTACGTCGTGGGTGCGTCAATCAGGACGATCTCGCTGTTGGACTCGGCGTACTGGGTTACCCAAGACTGGTCCCGCATCCTCCCGACGACCCGGCTTGCCGGGAGAGGCGGTTCCCATGGACGTCTTCAGGACGACGAGCGGTCCGGTTCAGGGTTTCCGTGCCTCCGCCGGCGTCGTCGCCGTCCTCGGTATCCCCTATGCCGCGCCTCCGTTCGGCGCCAACCGGTTCCGGGAGCCCCTCCCGGCACCCGCGTGGACCGGAGTGCGGGACTGCACGGACTTCGGCCCGGTCGCCCCGCAGTCGGCGCGGTTGCCCGGCGCGCCCGTGTGGTCACCGGGCGACGAGGACATCCTCACCGTCAACGTCTGGACGCCGGTTCCGGACGGGGGCCGCCTTCCCGTCCTGGTGTGGATTCACGGCGGTGCCCACACCTTCGGGTCCTCGGCTCAGCCCGACTTCGACGGGACCGTCCTGGCCGGCGCCGGGCTCGTCCTGGTCACCCTCAACTACCGGCTCGGTTTCGAGGGTTTCGGTCGCGTCCCGGGCGGGGGAAGGAGCGGCCACCCGGACAACCGGGGCCTGCTCGACCAGATCGCGGCTCTGCGCTGGGTACGCGAGAACATCGCCGAGTTCGGTGGTGATCCCGGCAACGTCACGGTCGCCGGCCAGTCCTCCGGGGCTGCCTCGGTGGCCTGCCTGATGGTCATGGACCGCGCCCGCGGCCTGTTCCACCGCGCCATCGCCCACAGCGCCGCCGGCACTTGCCACACGCTCGGCACCGCTGCGGCGACCACGCGTGAAGTCGCCGAGGCGGCGGGCTGCCCCGCCACGCCCGAAGGCCTGACGTCAGCGACTCCGCGGGAACTGGTCGCCGCCTCCGACCGGGTGGTCGAGAACTACCGGCGGGACCCCGCCTCCGGATCCCGCCACTACGACCCCTCGCTCTACGCGCCGGTCCTCGACGGTGACGTCCTGGCCACCGACCCCCTCACGGGGATGGCCGCCGGAGCGGCCCGGGACGTGGACCTGCTGGTCTGTCACACCACGGAGGAGTACTGGCTGCTCGATGCCGTCGGCAGCAGCGCGAAGGTCACCACCGACGAACAGCTGGCTCTCTTCGCCGAAGACTTCGGCCTCCCCGACGACCTGGTGGCCGGCTACCGCGCCGCGATGCCCCACGCCCCGGTGCTCGACGTCTACCTCGCCGTCTTCGGCGATCTGCTGTTCGTCGAGTACAGCAACCGGCTCGCCGAGTTTCACCGCCGAGCCGGCGGCCGGACCCACCTGTCGCGTTTCGACCGCCGGCGCGCCGGGGCGAACGGGGCCGTGCGGGCCTGGCACTGTGCGGACATCCCCTTCGCCTTCGGCAACATCGGTGACGACCGCCTGGCATTCCTCATCGGAGGCGCACCCACCGCCGCGGACCACGCGCTGGCACGCCGCATGGTGCGCGCATGGGCCGGTTTCGCAGCGACCGGCGACCCGGGATGGCCATCGGCCGACGACTCCACCACCCACGCGAGGGTGTGGACCGCCGACGCCGGCCCGGCCTCCGAGGGGCCCGCCGCTCCGCGTTCGCTCTGGGCCGGGGTCGGCTTTCCGATTCTGCACGCGTGAGAGGGGCAACCGCACCAGCGCCGGCCCGGGTCAGGCCGCCCGCCCGTAGCCGCCGTCCCCGGGCGGACCGTGACGGTCCGCCCAGGGCGGGACCGGGCGTCACCACCGATGACACCGGGCCGACGCGGTGGCGGGACAAGGCGCTCGGCGCCCGGGGACCGTCCCGTGACGGGTTTCCGGCGTATCCGGGTCCCGCCCGTCACCGGAAGGCCGCGCGGATCTCCTCCTCGGTGGCGGAGTGCGACACCACGAGCAGTTCGTCGCCCGGCCTCAGCGGCATCTGCGGTGCGGGGACGGTGGGCCGGCCGTCGCGCACGACGGTGGCCACCACGGTGCCGGGCGGCAGCTCGATGTCCGCCAGCGCCCGCCCGGCGGCGCGGGAGTGCGCCGTGATCGCGGTCTCGATGACGTCCACGCCCGCCCTGCTCAGCCGCAGCAGCGCCACGGTGTCGGCCGCCCCGGTCGCCTCCTCCACCAGGGAGATCAGCGGGGTGGTCGCGGGGATGGCGGCGTCGACGCCCCAGCGGGCGTCGAAGAGCCAGGTGTTGTCCGTGTCGTTGACGCGGGCGACCACGCGGGGGACGGCGAACCGGCGCTTGGCCAGCAGGCCGATGACGAGGTTGTCCTCGTCCCGGTCCGTGGCGGCGATCAGGACGTCGGCGGTGAACGCTCCGGCGCGTTCCAGGACGGCGGGCTCGCAGGCGTCCCCCTCGACCACGCCGACGGCGGGCCGGCCGGCGAACTCGGCGGCCCGGTCCCCGTCACGGTCGACCAGGACGACGTCGTTGCGGGCGGCGGCCAGCGCCCGGGCGATCTGCGCGCCCAGGTGTCCGGCGCCGGCGACGAGGATCCTCATGTGCCCAACTCCCTGTCCAGGAAGCCGCGCAGCCGCTCCAGGGAGGTGGCCGCGACGGCGAAGGCGACCAGGTCGCCGGGCTCGGCGCGGGTGCCGTGGGCGGGGACGAGGGAGCGGCCGGCGCGGGTGACCTCCACGACGCGGATCTCGCCGTCGACGTCGAGGTCGGTCAGCCGCCGCCCGGTGAGGTGCTCCGGGAGCCGGGAGCGCACCAGCAGCGTCTCGCCGCCGCCGAAGGCGGCCTCCGGGATGAGGTGGCGGTGCAGCAGCATCCGGTGGATGCCGTGCACCGTCCACTGGACGCCGGCGACGGTGGGGATGCCCAGCTCACGGCAGATGTCGGCGCGGCCGGCGTCGTCGACGCGGGCCAGGACGACGGGGACGCGGTAGGTGTCCCTGGCCGTGCGCGCGCCGACGATGTTGCTGTTGTCCTCGGAGGCGACGGCGACGAACGCGTCCGCGTGCTCGATGCCGGCGGCCTCCAGCGCGGCGCGGTCGTACTCGCTGCCCTGCCGGAACAGGCCTGGGAAGCCGGACGGAAGCCGGCCGCGCGCCCTGGCCGAGCGGTCGACGACGCGTACGTCGTGCCCCTCGGAGGCCAGCCGGACCGCGAGCGCGGACCCCACCCGTCCGCAGCCGGCGATCACCACCCTCATCGCGCGTCCCCCTCCCGCCGCGTCTCCCGGTGCGTCTCCCGGTGCGCCGGCGCACCGCCCCCGGCGGGGAGCCGGCGCCGCAGCCACGCCTTGCGGGCCTCGTCGGCCGCCAGCGGCAGCGCGCCCAGAACCGCCAGGAGGGCCCAGTCGGCCGGCTCCAGCGGCGCGGTGTTGAACAGGCCCTGCAGCAGCGGCACGTAGCTGATCGCGGCCATGACGGCGACCGCCAGGAGACCGGCGCCCAGCAGCCACGGGTTGGACAGCAGCTCCCCCGGCCGCAGGGCGCTGCGCCTGTCGGTGCGCACCGACAGGGAGATGAAGAACTGGCTGAGCACGATGCCGGCGTGGACCATGGTGACCGCCTCCCGGTAGACGGGGGTGTCCTCGGTGAAGTCCGCGTAGGGAATGCCCGAGGAGCCCACCTGCCACAGGAACACGGCGCTCACGCAGACCGCCTGGATGCCTCCCAGGAACAGCACGCGCCCCATCACGGCCGCGGAGAACAGCCGCTCGCGCCTCGGGCGCGGCGGGCGGTCCATCGCATCGGGCTCCGGCGGCTCGGCGCCCAGCGCGAGGGCGGGCATGACGTCGGTGCCCAGGTCGATCGCGAGGACCTGGACGGCGCTGATGGGGACGAGCGGGAAACCGGCGGCGGTCGCCGCCAGGATCGGGCCGAGTTCGCCGATGTTGCTGCTGAAGACGTAGACGAGGAACCTGCGGATGTTCTGGTAGACGGACCGGCCGAGCCCGACGGCGGCGGCGATGGAGGCGAAGGAGTCGTCCAGCAGGACCATGACGGCGGCCTCGCGGGCGACGTCGGTGCCGGAGGCGCCCATCGCCACACCGATGTCCGCGTGTTTGAGGGCGGGGGCGTCGTTGGCGCCGTCGCCGGTGACCGCGACGACCTCGCCGCGCCGCTGGAAGGCGGCCACGACCCGGGCCTTGTGCTCGGGGGCGACCCGGCACAGCAGCAGTTCGCGCTCCTGCGCGAGCAGGGCGTCCAAGGCCCGCTCGTCCATCGGCTCCAGCCGCGCGCCGGTCACCACCGCCGGTTCGGGGCCGCGGACGATGCCCACACGGCGGGCGACGGCCTCGGCGGTCAGCGGGTGGTCGCCGGTGACCATCACGATGCGGACGCCCGCGCGTCGGCAGGCCCCGACCGCGTCGCTGACCTCCGGGCGCGGCGGGTCCAGCATGCCGGCCAGGCCCAGGAGCGTGAGTCCCGACTCGATACGGTCCCGACCGGGGCCGGGCCCGCCCGCCACCGGGCGGTGGGCCACGCCCAGGACGCGCAGGCCCCGGGAGGCCATCTCGTCGTGGGCGGCGGTGACGGCGGCGCGCAACTCCCCCGTCAGCCCCCTGCGCTCGCCGAGCCAGTCGACGGCCTCGCAGCGGGCGAGCACCTCGTGCGGGGCGCCCTTGACGAAGGCGGTGTACGGCGGGTGGTCCGCGCCGCCGCCGGGGGTGCGGTGGACGGTGCTCATCAGCTTGCGGGCCGGGTCGAAGGGGTGCTCGGCGACGCGGGGGGCCGCGGCCTCCTCGGCGGCCGGGTCGATCCCGGCCTTGACCGCGGCCACCAGCAGCGCCCCCTCGGTGGTGTCGCCCAGGATCCGCCACCCCCGGTGCTCCGCGGGCGGCAGGAGCCGGGCGTCGCAGCACAGGACCGCCGCGCGCAGCAGCGTGCGCACCGCGCCGGGGTCGTCCACCTTCCCGGCCGGCTCGTAGCCCACCCCCGAGACCGGGTGGGTCCTCCCGCCCGCCCACACCCGGGTGACGGTCATCTCCGCCCGGGTCAGGGTGCCGGTCTTGTCGGTGCAGATCACGGTGGTGGCGCCCAGTGCCTCCACTGCCAGCGGCTTCTTGACCAGCGCGTGCCGCCGGGCCATGCGCCGCACCCCGATCGCCAGGGAGACCGACAGGGTGGCGGGCAGCCCCTCGGGGACGAGGGCGACCATCACCCCGAGCGCGAAGACGAAGGTGGCCACCAGGTCCTGCCCGGCGGGCAGGCGTACGGCGAACAGCGCCGCGCCGATCGCCAGCGCCGTACCCGCCACCCGGCGCGCCATGGAGGCGACCTGGCGCTGCAGCGGCGTCCGCTGGCGGGAGGCCGCGGCCGCCAGGCGGAAGATCCGTCCGAACTCCGTGGCCGCGCCGGTGGCGTACACCACGGCCTTGGCCGTGCCCGCGACGACGTCGGTGCCCATGAAGACGCGGTTGCGGGCCTCCAGGGGCGGTCCGGGGGCGACGGCGTCGGCGGTGCGGCGCGCCGGGGCGCTCTCCCCGGTCAGGGACGCGTTGCCGACCGAGACCTCGTGCGCCTCGACCAGGCGGCAGTCGGCCGGTACCGCGTCCCCGGCCTCCAGGACCACCACGTCGCCGGGCACCAGTTCGTCCGCGGGGAGCTCACGCCGCTCGCCGTCGCGCAGCACCCGGCTGGTGTGCGGCACCATCGCCCGGAGCGTCTCGGCGGTGCGCTCGGCGGAGTACTCCTGTGCGAAGCCGATGACCGCGTTGAGCAGCACCACGCAGAGGATGGCGAAGGCCAGTTGCAGGGTTCCCTCCTGCGGAGGGTCCTGGAGGGCGTGGGCCAGGAAGGTGATCGCCGAGGCGACGGTCAGGACGACGGCGAACAGATCGGTGAACTGGGCGGTGAGCAGCCGCCAGGAGCCGCGGCGGGCGGCGCGCGGCAGACGGTTGGGCCCGTACCTCTCGCGCCGCGCCGCGGCCTCGGCCCCGGTCAGACCGCGCGGGGAGGTGCCCAGTGCGGCGTGGACCTGTGCGGCAGGCACCGTCTGCACCGCGGCTCCGGCCGGGGCGGGAGCGCCCCCCAGGGGCTCGGTTCCGGTGCTCATCGCAGTGTGCCGCCACCGTCCGCGCCGGGCCGGGTCTCGGGGAGGGCGGTGCTCATGGTCCTCAGTGTGGGCGCGGCCCGTGGACGCCGCAATCGGAAGTCCGGCGGGGTTCCGCCGCCCGGTTGCGGGTACGGCGTCGCGGGGTACCCGGTCCAGTGTCCGGGGCGCGCGGAGGCCGGACCACGGCATCGGGGGCGGGCGCCGGAGAGTTCGGAGAGCGGTGACGAGCATGCACGCGGAACTGGGAGACGAGCTGATCATCGAGAGCCCGGCCACGGGAGTCGCCCGGCGGGACGGCGAGATCGTCGGGCTGCACCACGACGACGGGACACCGCCGTACGACGTGCGCTGGTCGGACACCGGCCGGGTCACGCTCGTCTTCCCCGGGCCCGACGCGCACGTCCGCCATCTGCACCACCGAAAGGCCCCGGGCGCCCCGCGCCGCCCGGACCGGGACTGACGGCCCGGCGGAACCGACGGCCCGGAGGGGCCCGTGGGTCGGGCGGGGACGGGCGGTCAGGGCCGGATGTCGAGCACCTCGCCCGGCGGGCGGCGCGGGGTGCCGGGCCCCGGCGGGCCGTACCCCAGCCGCAGCACCGTCTGCACCTGGCCACGGCCCGACACCGGATCACGCAGCGGCCAGCGCAGGTCCGGCCACTCCACGGGCTGGGTGGCCGGCGAGCCGACCAGGCCCTCCAGGGTGGCCAGCAGCAGGACGCGCTCCATGGCCTGACCCGCCCTCAGCCAGTCCTCGGGACGGTCCTTCACCGTGCTGAGCAGGGCGATCTGCGGGTGCCGCTCGAACGTCGCCGCCCGGCGCCCGGACACCCGACCGCTGCCCGCGAAGTCCCGTACCGGGGCGCGCCCGTCGAACCTGCGCGGCCCGAAGGCGTACTCGGGGATCCCGTCGCCGGCCGCGGGCGCCCCGGCGGCGTCGGATGTATCGGAGGCGTCGGAGGCGTCGGCGCGGGTCCAGCGCGCCAGGTCCTCCGCCTCGCCGCGGTCGGTGCGGTTGCGGGCCTCGGCCTCCTCCACCAGTTGCAGCACCCAGCGCAGATGACTCGGCCCCGGGAAGTCGAGCAGGGCGCCCTCCCTCCGGGCCGCGTCGGACAGCGCGGTGCGCAGCGCCCGGGGGATCTCGGTCTCGGTGAACGGCAGGCGGCTGGTGTGGCGTCGGTGGACGGCCGGGTGGAGCGCACCGAGCCCACCCTCGCCGCCGCCCTCGCCGCCGTCCTCGGGACCAAAGGGCCGCACCACGGCGAGCAGCGCGGGGTCCCCCTGGTCCGGCAGCAGCCGGGTCACCGGCCGCAGCCCCTGGTGGGCGAGCGCGACTCTCAGGTTCAGCAGGGCTGCGCCGCAGCTGATGTGGAGGGCGCGCCCGTCGGGGTCGGCGTGCGGGAGCGCGCGGCCGAAGTCCGCGCGCACCTGGAGGACGCCCTCGCTCCGCAGATACCGGAAGCGCCACGGCTGGGTGTTGTGCACGGACGGGGCCGCGGTGGCGTCGCGGACCGCGGCCGTCACGCGTTCGTCGGACAGTTCCCCTGTGCTCATCGGGCCTCCCCGGTCCTGGCCGCCCGCCGGCCTGTCGGTTGGGCGGCCCCGGGGGGCGCGCCCGCGGGCCGGGGCGCGCCCGGGGCCCGGTCCGGCCGGATCCGGCCGGGGTCAGGGCCCGGGGTGCGCCACGCCCTCGATGTCGGTGCGCGCGACGCTCAGCAGCTTCTGCGCCAGGTCGTTCATCGCGCGTCCCGCCGCGAGTTCGTCACCGATCTCGGGGACGTCCCTGTCGTGCGGGTTGCGCCGTGCGACGCCCTGGCCGCTGATCTCCGTGCCCCCGAGGTCCAGCACCGCGCGGGCCTTCGTCGTGCCCTCCTCCTCGAAGAGGTGGACGCGGACCTTCCAGTCCTGTGTGTGAGCCATTGTCTGCTCCCTGGGTGGTGCGGGGCCGATGCGGCCCGGATGCGTCCGGCCCGGTCCGGTGTCCACGCCCTCCGCACGCCGGGCCCGCCGGCCTCGGCGGTCGCCGCACCGGGCGTCGCGGGTGCCTGCCAGGCGCGGATACGCCTCCGGCCTCTGCCTCCCACCGTAACCCCGGTGCCGTGAGGGTTCCATCGGACGGCGTACGCCCCGCCCCCGGTCCGGGCGGGCGCGGCGGCGGGGGTTTCCGGACCGTGCTTCCCGGTACTCCCCACCGGGCGGCGCCCGCGGGTCCCGCCCGCGCGGCCCGCGTACGGCCTCTCACGAACCCCGCACGAACCACGCCGCAGTCAGGAGCGACAGGATGCACACACCGCCGGCCCCCGGTCCCGAACCCCGCCCCGGCGCCGGGGCGGGGGCGGCGCACCCCCCGCGCGCGGAGGTCCGCGAGACCCACACCGCGGTGCTGTTCTTCCTCGGGGACCGCGTCTACAAGCTCAAGAAGCCGGTCGGCCTGGGGTTCGTGGACTTCACCACCCTCGCCGCCCGGCGGCGGGGGTGCGAGCGGGAGATCGAGCTCAACCGCCGTTTCGCGCCCGACGTCTACCTGGGGCTCGCGGAGGTCCACTGCCCGCCCGGCCTGCGGCCCGCGCGGTCCGGCGGGCCGGAGGAGGACGGCGGGCCCGAGCCGGTCGTGGTGATGCGCCGTATGCCGGCCGAGCGGCGGCTGGCCGCCCTGGTGGGCCGGGGCGCGGACGTGCGGGAGCCGCTGCGGGCCGTGGCACGGCTGCTGGCGGCGCGGCACGCGGACTCCCCGCGCGGCCCGGAGGTGGTGCGCGAGGGCACCCGGGACGCGCTCGCCGGACGCTGGGAGGCGAACTTCGCCGAGGTCCGCGCCCTGGAGGGCACGATCGCGCTGCCCGAGGGGGTGCCCGAGGCCGAGCGGCTGGTGCGCCGCTACCTGGGCGGCCGCGAGGTGCTGTTCGAGACCCGTGTCCGCCGCAACCGGGTCGTCGACGGGCACGGCGATCTGCGGGCCGAGGACGTCTTCTGCCTCGACGACGGCCCACGCGTCCTGGACTGCCTGGAGTTCGACGACCGGCTGCGCCGCGTCGACGGCCTGGACGACGCCGCGTTCCTGGCGATGGACCTGGAGCGGCTGGGCGCGCCGGACGCGGCGGCGTTCTTCCTGGCCCACTACGGCGAGTACTCCGGGGATCCCGCCCCGCCCTCCCTGTGGCACCACTACGTCGCCTACCGCGCCTTCGTCCGCGCCAAGGTCTCCCTCATCCAGGCCGTCCAGGGCGCGCCGGACGCGGAGGAGGAGGCGCGGCGGCTGGTCACCGCGGCCCTGCGCCACCTGCGCGCCTCCGCCGTACGCCTGGTCCTGGTCGGCGGGCTGCCGGGCCGCGGCAAGTCCACGCTCTCGGGGGCGCTGGCGGACCGGATGGGTGTCACGCTGCTCAGCAGCGACCGCGTCCGCAAGGAGCTGGCGGGCATCCCGGCCGAGCGGCCGGCGCCCGCTCCCTACGGCGAGGGCCTGTACACGGCGGAGCGGACGCGTGCCGTCTACACGGCCCTCCTGGACCGCGCGGCCGCCCTGCTGTCCTCGGGCGAGTCGGTGGTGCTGGACGCCAGCTGGACGGATCCGGAGCAGCGGGAGGCGGCCCGGCGGACCGCCGAGCGCGCCGGGGCGGACCTGGTCGCCCTGCACTGCCGGGTGCCGGGCGACGTGGCCGCGTCCCGGCTGGCCGGCCGCGCGCCGGGGGTCTCCGACGCCGGGGCGGAGGTGGCCGCCGAGATGGCGGCCCGGGAGGCGCCGTGGCCGGAGGCCGTCGCCGTGGACACCTCCGGCCCGCTCCGGGCGGCGGCCGATCAGGCGATGGCGGCCGTGTACCCGTACGGTGCCGGGTCCGCACCGGTCTTCCGCCGCCCCTACATGGAGCCGGACTGACCGGCCGGCCGCGGACCGGGTGGCCGGAGGGGCCCGCCCCGTGTGGAGGTGCGCCGGGCCGCGCGCGGAAGGAGACTGCGGACATGACCGGACAGATGACCGTCCCCGGAGCGCTCACCACGGACCTGTACGAGGTGAGCATGGCCCTGGCGTACCTGCGCGAGGACATGACCGGCGAGGCCGTCTTCAGTCTGTTCGTGCGGAAGCTGCCGCCGGACCGCGGCTTCCTGGTGGCGGCGGGGCTGGAGTCGGCGCTGTCGTACCTGGAGGGGCTGCGGGTCGGCGCGAGCGAGGCCGCCGCCTTCGCCGAGGCGCTGCACCGCCCGGTGGAGGACCTCGAGCCGTTGCGGGGGCTGGAGTTCACCGGCGAGGTGCGGGCCGTGCCCGAGGGCCGGATCGTGCTGGCGGGCGAGCCGCTGCTGGAGGTGACCGCGCCGCTGCCGCAGGCGCAGCTGGCGGAGACCTGCCTGCTCAACCAGCTCAGCCACCAGACGGCCGTCGCCTCGAAGGCGGCGCGCTGCGTACTGGCCGCCGGCGGCCGTCCGGTGGTGGACTTCTCGCTGCGCCGCACCCACGGGGTCGAGGCCGGTCTGCGCATGGCCCGGCTCGGCGCCCTGGTGGGTTTCGCCGGGACCAGCAACGTGGCCGCCTCCGCCGCCTACGGCATCCCGGCGGTGGGCACCATGGCGCACTCCTTCGTGGAGGCGTACGAGGACGAGGAGGCGGCCTTCCACGCCTTCGCCAGGGCCCATCCGGGCCCGGTGACCTTCCTGGTGGACACCTACGACACCGAGGGGGGCGTGCGGACGGCGGCGCGGGTGCTGCGCGACCTGGGCTACGGGTCCGGCTGCGCCGTCCGGCTCGACAGCGGCGACCTGGGCGAACTGGCCGTGCGCGCGCGGCGGATCCTGGACGGGGCCGGGCTGGAGGAGGTGCGGATCGTCGCCAGCGGCGGCCTGGACGAGCACGGCGTCGACCGCCTGGTGCGCTCCGGCGCCCCGATCGACACCTACGCCGTGGGCACCCGCGTCGGGGTGTCGGCCGACGCCCCCTATCTGGACTCCGCCTACAAGCTGGTGGCCTACGACGGGCGGCCGGTGATGAAGCTGTCCGCGGCCAAGGTGACCGCTCCGGGGGCCAAGCAGGTCTTCCGCGGCCCGGACTTCGCCGATGTCGTCGCCCTGCGCGAAGAGACACCGCCGCCCGGCGCCGAACCGCTGCTGGAGACGGTGATGACCGGCGGCCGGCGCGTCGCCGCGCCCGCGACCCTGGCGGCCGCCCGCGAGCGCTTCGAGGCCGATCTGGCGCGGCTGCCCGAGGAGGCGCGGCGCGTGGTGGACCCGGTGCCGCCGCGGCCCGTCGCCTCCGAGCCCCCCCCCCCCCCCCCCCCCCCCCCCCCCCCCCCCCCCCCCCCCCCCCCCCCCCCCCCCCCCCCCCCCCCCCCCCCCCCCCCCCCCCCCCCCCCCCCCCCCCCCCCCCCCCCCCCCCCCCCCCCC
>NZ_JBKJFM010000122.1:0-18982 GCF_046614825.1 Streptomyces nanhaiensis | reverse complement strand
CGGCCTGGCCGCCGAGGGGGGCACGCCGGCCCACCTCGCGGCCCCGCCGGCGGAGAAGGAGCGCGCCGCCGAGGCGGCTGCCGCGGCCGTCGCCGCCGCACCGCCGCAGGCCCAGCCCCAGTACCCGCCGGCCCAGCACACCCAGAGTGGACGGGAGTTCGCGATCGGCGCGCCCGAGGCCGGGTCCGAGGGGCCGGAGCACCTGGACGGTCCGGGCGGTGCCGTGGAGGTCACCGGCGGCAGCGGTCAGGTGCCGCTGCCGGCCGACGACGAACTGCCGCCCGAGCCCCTGGACAACCCCCGGCGGCTGCTGGTGTGGCCCGAGCCGGACGTCTCCACCCAGCAGGCCCTGACCGACCGCGGCTACCGCCCCGTCATCGTCCACTCCCGCGAGGAGGTGGACGCCCAGATCGCGGCGTACCCGGCGGCCCTCTTCGTGGACCCGCTGACCGGCCCCATCACCCGTACCGCCCTGCAGTCGCTGCGCCAGGCGGCCGTCGCCGCCGAGGTGCCGGTGCTGGTGACGGCCGGGCTGGGGCTGGCCTCGCGCGAGGCGGCGTACGGCGCGGACCCGGCCGTACTCCTCAAGGCCCTCGCACCGCGCGACAGCGAGCAGCACCCGCCGCGGGTCCTGCTGGTGGAGGAGCACGCGGCCATCGCGGAGGCCATGGCCGCGACGCTGGGACGGCGCGGCATGCAGACCGCGCACGCCCCCTCGGACGCGGATGCGGTGCAGCTCGCGGCGCAGGTCCGGCCGAACCTGGTGGTGATGGACCTGATGCAGGTGCGCCGCCGCCGCGCCGGGATCATCGACTGGCTGCGGGCGAACGGCATGCTCAACCGCACGCCGTTCGTCGTCTACACCTCCGCCTCCATCGACCATGCGGAGCTGCCGGGCCTGGCGTCCGGCGAGACGGTCCTCTTCCTCGCGGAGAGGTCCACGAGCCCGGAGGTGCAGTCGCGCATCGTGGACCTGCTGGCGAAGATAGGCGCCAACTAGCGGAGCGGCAGCGCCTGTTCAGATGCTCGCGGTCTCGTCCGGGTGAAGGCCGTCGAGGATGAGGGCGAGGCCGAAGCCGAACTCCCCGGCGTAGTCGTAGCCGGGCCCCAGCACGTGCTCGGCGGCCAGTTCGGCGAGGTGGGGGTAGGCGTCGGCGGGCATCTCTCGCAGGATGGCGCTCGCGACCTCGCCCTGCTCGGCCGCGCCGGTGAACGGCAGGCTCAGCTCCTGGAGCACGAAGCCGTACAGGTAGCTGTCGATCAGTGAGAAGGCGTGCGCGGCCATCCGGACGGAGAAGCCCCCGGCGCGCAGGGCCCCGATGACGGCGTCATGGTGGCGCAGGGTGGCCGGGCCTGGCCTGGAGCGGGAGTCCATGAGGCCGACGGCCCACGGGTGGCGCAGGAGGACGGCACGGGCGGAGACCGCGCGCCGGCGCATGGAGCTCTTCCAGTCCGTGTCGCGCGGCGGCAGTTCGATCTCGCCGAACACCGCGTCCACCATGCCGTCGAGGATGTCCTCCTTGCCCGACACATGGTGGTAGATCGACATCGCCTCGACGCCCAGCGGCTCGGCGATGGCCCGCATGGTGAGCGCGGCCGACCCCTTCTCGTCCGCCACCGCCACCGCGGCGCGGATCACGCGCTCCCGGCTGAGCGGGGTGCGCGCCGGCACCCCGCGCCGGACCTTTCCCGCCTCGGGCATCCGCCTCTCCTCTCGCCCCTGCTTGACTACCTTACGGCGTAAGGCTAGCTTACCTTACAGCGTAAGGCAGAAATTCCGAGGACTCCGGCGAAAGGGCTGAACCATGGAAACGGATCGGATGAGGAAGGTCTGCGTCGTCGGGGCTTCGGGGAAGCTCGGGCAGTACATGGTGCGGCACGCGCTGGAGCGCGGCTACGAGGTCGTCGGCGTGTGCCGGGAGCGCAGCGTGCCGAAACTGGCCGGGTTCGAGGGACGGATGACCATCGTCCCCGGGGACACCGACGACCGGGAGGTGATCCGGCGGGCGGTCGCCGGATGCGACGGGGTGCTGACGGTGCTGGTGCCCTGGGGCGTGCGGCAGTACGCGTCGGGCACGGCGCAGGCGGTGCTCGACCACGCCCGGCCGGGCGCGCGACTGGTCTTCTCCTGCGGCTGGCACATCACGCGCGACGGCAAGGACAGGTACTCGCCCATGTTCCGGCTGGGCGTCAAGGTCGCCGCACGGGTGGGCAAGCTCGTGCGCTACGTCGAGATCGACGACCAGGTGGAGGCCTGCCGCCGGGTCTTCGCCAGCGACACCCGGTGGACCGTGGTCCGCGGCAGCAGCCTGGAGGAGGGCGAGAGCCAGGGCCTGCCCGTGTGGAGCCGGCACGTCGGCGACCCGGTGCTGGCCAGCGACATGACGCGCCGGGTGGACTTCGCGCTGTTCATGGTGGAGGCGCTCACCGACGACACGCTCGTGCGGGAGGCCCCGGCGATCGTCGGCCGCCTCACCCCCAGCGCCCTCGCCCATGCCGAAGGCCAGGGCGGAGGCCGCGCCGGGGGCCGCACGAACACACCCGGCTGAACCGGACCCGGCCGTACGGCACGCGGCGGCGGCCCGGACGGGAGTCCCGTCCGGGCCGCCGCCGCGTGCGCGACCCGTGCGCGCAGGCGCGCGGTCAGAGCTGGGTGACGTCCAGCTCCCCCTGCGCGTACTGCGCCCGGATCACCTTCTTGTCGAACTTGCCCACGCTCGTCTTCGGCACCGCCGGGATCACCGCCCACCGCTCGGGAAGCTGCCAGCGGGCGACCTTGCCGGCGAGGAACTCGCGCAGTTCCTCGTACGTCACCTCGCCGGCGCCCTCCTTGAGGACGACCGTGGCCAGCGGGCGCTCGCCCCACTTCTCGTCGGGCACGGCCACGACGGCGGCCTCGGCGACGGCCGGGTGGCCCATGAGCTGGTTCTCCAGCTCCACAGACGAAATCCACTCGCCGCCGGACTTGATGACGTCCTTGGCGCGGTCGGTCAGCGTCAGGTAGCCGTCGGGGGTGATCACGCCGACGTCGCCGGTACGCAGCCAGCCGTCGGGGCTGAACTTGTCCTCGGGGCGCAGGGGCTCGGCGTCCGCGCCCCCGTAGTACGCCCCGGCGATCCAGGGGCCGCGCACCTCCAGCTCACCGGCGGACTCGCCGTCCCACGGCATCTCGCTGCCGTCCGGGCCGATCAGCCGCGCCTCGACGGAGGCCGGGAAGCGGCCCTGGCTGATGCGGTACGGCCACGCCTCCTCCTCGTCGAGCCCGGCCGGCGGGTGGGCGACGGTGCCCAGCGGGGAGGTCTCGGTCATGCCCCAGGCGTGGGTGACCGTGACCCCGTACTTCTCGCCGAACTCCCGCATCAGGGAGGGCGGGCAGGCCGAGCCGCCGATGGTGACGTTCTTAAGGGAGGAGATGTCGCGCGGGTTGGCGGCCAGCTCCGCCAGCAGCCCCTGCCAGATGGTGGGCACGGCCGCCGAGTGGGTGGGCTTCTCGGCCTCGATCATCGCGGCGAGCGGGGCCGGCTGGAGGAAGCGGTCGGGCATCAGCAGGTTGACGCCGGTCATGAAGACGGCGTGCGGCAGGCCCCAGGCGTTGACGTGGAACATCGGCACCACGGGCAGGGTGGTGTCGGCGTCGGTCAGGCCCATCGACTCGCCCATGTTGACCTGCATGGAGTGCAGGTAGATGGAGCGGTGGGAGTAGACGACGCCCTTGGGGTCGCCGGTGGTGCCGGAGGTGTAGCACATGGCCGCGGCCTCGCGCTCGTCCACCTCGGGCCAGTCGTACGAGGCCGGCCGGCCCTCGATCAGCGCCTCGTACTCGTGGACGGCCGGGCGGCAGCCCTCCAGTACGGAGGTGTCGCCGGGGCCGACGACCACGATGTGCTCGACCGGCTCCAGCCTGGGCAGCAGCGGCGCGATCAGCGGCAGCAGCGAGCCGTTGACCAGGACGACCTTGTCGGCCGCGTGGTTGACGACCCACGCGAGCTGCTCGGCGGGCAGCCGGAGGTTGAGGGTGTGCAGGACCGCGCCCATGGACGGGATGGCGAAGTACGCCTCGACGTGCTCGGCGTTGTTCCACATCAGGGTCGCCACGCGGTCGCCCGGGGCCACGCCGAGCTCGTCGCGCAGGGCGTGGGCGAGCTGGGCGGAGCGGGTGCCGACCTCGGCGAAGGTCCTGCGGTGCGGTTCGCCTTCCCCGGTCCAGGTCGTGATCCGCGACTTTCCGTGCACCGTTGTTCCGTGTCGCAGAATGCGCGAGACGGTCAGCGGTACGTCTTGCATCGTGCTCAGCACCGGGGCCTCCCGTGAACGAGACATACGTGCGCCGCCACCGGCGGGCGGTGCGGTCGTTGCGGGAAGCCTGCCACCGACCGGTCGGTATGTCACTAGGCCGGACCCGGATATGTCGCCGTCTTTCCACCTCGCCGCGCCGCCGGCCGCTCCACCCCGGACCGGTCAGGCGGCGACCGCCGCCTCCTCACGGAGATCCCCCGCGCCCCTCAGTTCCCTGAGGTCTCCTCCGCCTCTTCCGGCACTCACCCGCGCCCCTCGCGTCCCCTGCGTCCCCCGCGCCTCCTTCACGCCCCGCGCTCCCCTCTCCGCCCCCTCCGCCCCGCCGCCCGGCGCGTCCGCCCCGCAGCCCGGCATCTCCGTCCCGCCGCCCAGCACGTCCGCCAGGAGCCGCGGGTCCTCGCGGAGTTTGGCCAGTGCCCGCGACACCGCGCTCTTGACCGTGCCGACCGAGACCCCGAGCACCGCGGCGGTCTGCGCCTCGCTCAGGTCCTCGTAGTAGCGCAAGGTCACCATGGCCCGCTGCCGCTCCGGGAGCGCCAGCACCGCCCGCCACACCGCGTCGCGCACGGCCTGCTGCTCGGCGGGGTCGGGGCCGGGCACCGGCTCGGGCTCCGGCAGCTCCTCGCAGGAGTACTCGTCCACCCGGCGCTTGCGCCACTGCGAGGTGCGCGTGTTCACCAGCGCGCGGCGCACGTAGCCGTCGAGCGCGCGCTGGTCCTCGATGCGCTCCCACGCCAGATAGGTCTTGGCCAGCGCGGTCTGGAGCAGGTCCTCGGCGTCGCTCGGGTTGGAGGTGAGCGAGCGCGCCGTGCGCAGCAGCACCGGGCCGCGGGCCCGTACGTACGAGGTGAAGGTCAGCGGCGTCACGGTCGCGGCCGTCCCATGCGTGGTCATGGCCCAACGCTAGGAGCCGCGTCCCCCGTCCCGGATCGGCCACAGGTCCCGATGCCGGGTCCCTCTCAGGGTGGAGGCCGGACGGCTCCTCCACCCCCGGGAGGGGGAGAGGCCCCCGTACCGCCTCGGGGTCGCGTACGGCCCTCGAGGTCGCGTACGGCCCCCGCGGTCGCCCCGGTGACCGCCGACGCGCGCACAGCATCGGCCCGCACGACAGCAGAGCGGCCGCACCGAGTGCGGCCGCTCTGCCCCATCCCTTCTCCCGGGACACCGGCCGGTTCCCCGCCCGGCCGGCGCCCGTCGGCTCATCCGAGCCCGTGAAGCGCGTGCACCACCACGGCCCCGAACCGGGTGATGCGGGTACGTGCCATGTTCTGTCCTTCCGGAGCGTGTGCCTGAGGTTGTCGCAGCGACGTCGCGAGATCAGACTGCCCGACGAAAACCCGGCGAACCACCCGCAACGCCTCATCCACTCGCAAGAATGACGACGTGTCGATAAACCCCCCATGCAACCGCAGAACCCCTTCCCACCCGTCCGCAGCAGGGCGGACGCCACCGGCACACCTCCCGCACGCCCGTACGCGCCCCCGCCGCACGTCGCCCGCGCCCTCCCTACGCGCCTCGTGCCGAGGGCCAAGCGCCCCCACCGGTCGGCAGTGGAACGGCACGGCCTCCGGGGCGCGTCGTCCCTCCGAGGGCGCACGACGAACGCGCCCCGGAGGGGGAGAGCACACATGGACACGAGCGGATTCGCGGAGTGGGTAAGGCGGTTCGAGGACGAACGCGAACGCAGACGCGACCAGGGCGACCCCGACTGGGAGCGGGGCGCCACCCTCCACCCGGCCGTATGGAGCAGCGTCCAGCGCTTCCAGGTGGGCGAGGACGGCGACGGCGCCAACCTGATCGCCAAGGCCGACCGGGCCGGGGACCTTGACTACGCGCGGGCGGTGCGGCTGTTCGTCGCCGAGGAGCGCAACCACGCCCGCCTCCTCGCCCGCCTGCTGGCGGCGGGCGGCGCACCGGTGCTGAACGGCCACTGGAGCGACAGGGCCTTCGTACGGCTGCGGCGCCTGATGGGGCTACGCGTGGAACTGCTGGTGCTGATGGTCGCGGAGGTGGTGGCGCTGCGCTACTACCGCGCCCTGCGCGACGGCGCCGGCGACCCGCTCGCCTCGGACGTGGCGGGCCGCATCCTGGCCGACGAGCAGCGCCACGTACCGTTCCACTGCGAGCGCCTGCACGCCTCCCTCGCCCGGCTGCCCCGCCCGCTGCGCCGACCGGTGATGGCCCTGTGGCGGCTGATGCTCCTCGCCGCGTCCCTCGTCGTCGCCGCCGACCACGGCCCGGCCCTGCGCCGCCTCGGCCTCGGGCGCCGGCGCTTCGTCGCGGACGTCATGGCCTCCTCCCGCACGGTGGTCTCCGCGATCCTGGACCCGCGTACGGCCGCCCGGCCGGGCCTGCGGTCTGGTACCCGATCGGGCACGGCCTGACGCCGGGTGGCGGTCGCAGGTCCGGCCCGGCGGCCGTCAGTTCAGCGCTTCTCGACGATGCCTCCGCCTATGACCTCGGCCCTCCACTGCCGTCTCTCTGGGATGCTGAGTGGATGCCGGGTGCACCGGGCGAGAGGGGTGGCGTTCATGCAGTGGAAGGCCCATGGCGAACGGCAGATCTACACCAACCCGTGGGTGAACCTGTGCCTGGTCGATGTCCAGCAGCCCGACGGGCGCAGATGGGAGTACCACGTCGTCCGTCTCCGCCATCTGGCCGTGGCCGCAGTGGTCAACGATCACCGCGAAGTCCTCATGATGTGGCGGCACCGCTTCATCACCGACGCCTGGGCCTGGGAACTGCCCATGGGTCTTGTCGAGGAGGGCGAGACGCCGGACCAGGCGGCATCCCGCGAAGTGCTGGAGGAGACGGGATGGCGGCCCGGGCCGATGAAGCCGCTGATCTACGCGGAGCCCGCGAACGGAATCACCGACTCACAGCATCACGTCTTCCGTGCCGATGGCGCGACCTATGTCGGACCTCCGACCGAGAAGAACGAGTCCGACCGCATCGAGTGGATCCCGCTCGCCGATGTGAAGGGGATGATCGACCGCCGGGAGATCATCAGCAGCGGTTCCCTCGTCGGCCTTCTCTACCTGCTCATGGACGAGACGTTCCGCTGACCTGCCTCGGCAGGGCCTCCCGCAGGCGGGCCTCGAACGCCATGACCGCAGGTTCCCGCCGGTAGGGGGACAACTGCCCGTAGAACTCCCTCAGGTGGCCCGCCACCCGCTCGGAGGAGACCGCTGACGCGCGCTCCAGCGCTTCGGTGGCCGTGTGGCACGCCTCATCGATCCTGCCCAGGTGGAGGCGTGTACGGGCGAGCCAGAATGCATGGAAGGCGCGGCCCCGTCGGTTGGAGCTGTCCTCCCTGCTCAGCGCGTCCGCGATCAGCGGCTCGGCGATGGCCGCCTCCCCGATCCGGCCGTGGGCGATGCCGGTGTCCACGATGAGTTTGGGTTCGTCGAAGTAGGTGACCCACGCGGGGTCCGGATCGGCCGACCGAACCTGCTCGAACTGCCGGTGTGCCTCGTGGATCGCCGTGTGCGTGGCAGCCCGGCTGCCCAGCGTGGCGTGGGCGAAGGCTTCCCTCATGGAAAGCATCGACAGGACACGCGGTGTCGTGTCGTCGGCGGTACGCGCCTGGTCCTGGGCGGCTCTTACGAGCGCTAGGGCGTCTCCCGGCTTGTCCTGGTAGGTGGCCTGGAGACTCATGCACGCCAGGACGTTGGCCATGAACTGCCGGTCATCGATCGCCTTGGCCAGTCGCAGCGCCTCCGCGAAGTACGTGCGGGCCTGGCTGTACTGGCGAGCGTCGAAGTATGTCCAGCCGGTGAGCCGTGCGAGCTCTGCCGCGACCCCGTACAGCTCCTGCTGGATGACCGCGGACCGGTTCTCCTTCAGGAAGCCCGTGACATAACGGAGTTGACCTACCACCGCCGGCCTCAGAGCCTCGCCTCCGTGTTGGTCGTCCCGTCTCCAGTAGTCCTCGATCGATGCCCGGAGAGCTTGGAGGGTGGAAGGGCTCAGGTCCGTCCGCGAGGCGAGGGCAAGGATGTCGTCCACATCGGCGCCCGGCAGCGCGGTGGGTGCCTCCTGCTCCCGCGCCGGAGCCACAGGCGGCTCCCGTTCGACCGTGGTGAGGGCGACGGGCGTCTCCCATGAGCGTCGGGCGAGTCCGAGCATGTGCCCCGGGATGCGCAGGCCGTCCGCAATGCGCTCGACGACGTCCATGTGCAGGAGTTGACGCCGCCCTGTCATGACCTCCCCGACACGGCTGGGGGTCAGATCACACCGCCGGGCGATCATGGATGGATAGACGCCCGCACGCGTCTTCACCAGCCTGAAGATCCGAGTGAAGTCACGATCCCGGCAGGCATCGATCATCTCGGGATCGGCGAGCAGCCGTGGAGGTAGCTCCTGTGAACGGGCCGGCTCGGGCATCGGCAAGCTCCCACTGACGAGCGCTACACAACGTCGCTACATATACACCTCCCGTGAGATTACCCAAGTTGGGTAATCAGCCGGACCTTTCAGGCAGTCTGCCCGCATCGCGATGCTGCTGGGCATGGCGAGCAACCGGCAACAACCACCACTGCGGAAGCGGCACCGTCCGCGTCGGGCAACACGGCTCATCCGTCCGTAGGGGTCTGTCGGCTCGTCAGTTCAGTCAAGTCGCACGCCTCGGGGAGTGACGAATTCCGATGACCATGGCCACCGATGAGCCCGCCAAGGGCGACGCGCTCTACGACGAGATCCGGAAGACCGTGGGCGAGTTCCAGGACAGGGACGCCGCGTACTACCTCCTGCGTCCCGTCGGCGGAGGCCGCGAGTGGACGGCCATGCCCGAGGTGCTGCGCCCGGCCACGCAGGCCGAGCTGCTGAGCGCCCGGGTGAAGGCCGCCAACCGCGCCGGCCGGATGCCGTGACGCGGGCCGCCACCAGGGTGCGCTTCTGGTGCGAGCTGTCGGCGAGCGCCCCCGGCCGGCCGTCCCGGATCGTGCTGGGCCTGCACCTGGCCTCCACCCCGCGCCTCGCGGTGCGGTAGATGCGCGGGCAGGCGGAACGCGTCGCCCGGGCGCTCGACCCCGGCCCCGACACCCCCTGGCTGTCACCGGCCTGCCTGCGTCCCGTCCGGGCGGAGGGCGCCCCCGACCCCGGCTCGGTCATACGGGAGTGGGCGCGCGCCGAGGCGGAACGGGAGAACGCCCTCAGGGTGCTGCGGGAGGGCTGGTCCTACACCGTCGCGGCCCGCGACGAGACGACCCACTACCGCCTGACGGCCTGGCCGCTGGTGCTGCCGCCCGCCGGAGGACTGCGGGTGTACCGGCGCACCCACGCGGCCGCGTAGGCCGCTCCACTGACCCCGCCTCGGCCACGCCCGGCAGGACGGCCGTGACCGGGGCGGCCGACTCCCGTTCCCCACGGGACGGGCGCACGTACACGCAGAGACGACCCCGACGAAAGGAAACCCATGCCTTCCATGAAGACGCTCCAGGCCGACGCGGGCAACCCGCAGGACGACAGCGACTCCGGCAACAAGCACGGCGGAGGCGGCTCGGACGAGGGCGGCAACACCAACGACGGCCAGGGCCCGGCGGACGGTCGCTGAGGTGGCCGAGGACACAACGGTGGAGGCCGGTCCCGAGCGGCTGGCCTCCACCCTCCTGGAGAAGGGCGCGCTGACCGCCGACTGGCTTCCGGCGTTCCACGCCGTGCCGCGCCACCTGTTCGTACCCGAGATGATCTGGCCGGGGCGGGCCGGTATGAACCGGCAGGACGACCGGGTCGTCCGCTCGCAATCCCCGGACCTGTGGTGGGAAGCGGTCTACTCGGACGCGCCGATAACCACCCAGTGGGACGACGGGGCGTACACCGGGCCGGGGCGGGGCCGTACCCCGACCTCCTCCAGCTCGATGCCGACGATGGTGTTCTCCATGCTCGCGGACCTGGACGTACGGCCCGGCGACCGGGTGTTGGAGATCGGCACGGGGACCGGGTGGAACGCGGCGTTGCTGTGCCACCGGCTGGGGGACGGCCGCGTCGTCACGGTCGAGGTGGACGAGGGCGTCGCCGGTCAGGCCCGCGCCCGGCTGTCCGCGGCGGGCTTCTCGCCCCGCGTCGTCGTGGGCGACGGCGCCGAAGGGTACGGCGAGGGGGCGCCCTACGACCGGATCATCGCCACCTGCTCGGTGGGGCACGTCCCCGCGCAGTGGCTCGGGCAGGCCCGGCCCGGTGCGGTGGTCGTCGCGCCGTGGGGGCCGGTGTACGGCGGCGAGGGGATCGTCCGGCTCACGGTCCGGGACGACGGTTCGGCCTCCGGGAAGTTCACCGGCTCCTCCGCGTTCATGCGACTGCGCGAACAGCGCAGAAAACTGCCCGCGGCGAGCGAGTACCACAGGGGGCGCGAGTGGCCGGCCGGGGGCGCGGAGTCCACGACGACGCTCTCCCCCGACGACATGGGCGACTGGGTCCACATGTTCGCCATCGGCGTCCAGGTGCCCGACCTCTTCTGCCGGGTCGTCCACGGGCCGGGCGGCTCCTACCGGCTGTGGCTGCACGACACCGGCCTGACGAGCTGGGCCACCGCCGACCACGAGAGGGGCCGGACCGAGTTCCGGACCGTCCAGGCCGGTCCCCGCCGGCTCTGGCACGAGCTGGAGTCCGCCTGGCGCTGGTGGTACCGGCAGGGGCAGCCCGGCTTCGCCCGCTTCGGCCTCACGGTGGACGGCCACCGGCATACGGTCTGGCTCGACTCCCCGGACAACCCCGTCCCGGACTTCACCGGCGCGACCACGCCCTGAGCCCCACCGCCCCTCACCCGTCCCCACCCGCCTGGGCGGGGACGGGCCTCCCCAACCACACGACCGAGGAACCGAGTTGCCCGTACAGCACGACATCACAATCGACTGCGCTGTGCCGCGCAGCAGAGGGCCAGGACTGAGTGAAGTCGGCGAAGGGTACTGCATGGCACTGACAATCGTTGCGTAGCGCTGACAGCGTTCCCTCGTGCGAGTGAAGTAGTGATTTGAGTCACTGTGAGCGTCCGGAAGACCTCTGACCTGGGGGGTTTTGGCTCGGTCGCGCGCTCTTGTCGGTTTGGTGAATCAGCCTGATCCCTCGCCAGCGCAAGTTCAACAGTGCAGAATGAGTCCTGCAGTCAGCAGCGCAAGTGATGCACATCACAAAATGGATCATTTGCGTAGGCGAGCTCGGGCAGCACGAAAGCCCCGCCTCCAGTTTCGTAGACCAGCAGGCGAGGCTTCCGATTTCAGCCGCCGTAGCCTCGGTCGTGGCCTCGACCGGGGCTACACGCTCACAGGTGCGAGATGACCTCTCGAATGACCTTGTAGATCAAGAAGAGGAAGCTGAGACAGCTCGAGAGCCGCCTGATCCTCCTCTTCCACCTGCTTCGACCTTCCTCCGGTTCGAGGCTGGCCATATCAACTCTCCTTCCCGGCTGGGGCGTGCCTTGGTGCATGGGCCCCGCGGGCGACCACGACTCGTCGACGCTCCGAGGGAAGAAGGTTGATAGCTGAAGAGCGTACCCCTTGGGGGATGCGCGCCCGACGCAGAAGTCAGCGGGCCCGAAGGGCTGTTGCGACACCCCGTGCCAGCCCACCTCCGACCACCCTCTTGTGAACGCGCGTAGATCGCCACCACCAGCAGCCTTGCATTCGAAGGGACCAGGCATCGGGTGCCCGACATATGCACCGCGTGGTGGATGTCACATACTGAGACGGCCCACTCCTCATGACCTCATACAGGAGCTTTCGCGTCTAGGGAACTTTCGGCTCACGTCGTTCGTCAGCTTTTAGTTCGCAGGTATTGTCACTCTTCCACGCGTTGCGCATTAGTTGAATCCCCGGTCGCATGCGACCACGAGCTGAGCTCGCCATGGAATCAAAGGCCAGCTCGTCATCAGGCGCGGAGAACCACTGGCGCCATTGTCCTGGCGCGGTCGTGGAGGTCGCGGGCGGTGCGGTTGCGGAGGTGGGGGCGGATCAGGGTGACCATGGTGCGGATGCGGTCGTCCACTCGTCCGCTCTGGACGTGTGGGTAGTCGTCCAGGGCCTCGTGCCAGGTCGCGGAGGCTTCTTCGAGGTGTCCGAGCCGCATCTGCCGTTCGGCGGCGATCGCCAGGTTCCGCACCCGGCTTCTGCGCTGCGTGGGCTGCCGGAGCCTGTTGGACTCCGCCTTGGACTTGACCGCCCCGCTGATGTCTCCGAGTTCGTACCGCACCTGGCTCGTGTGATCCGCGAGCGCGGCCGGGTCGTACCGGCCCGAGACCCCGGCGGGTGAATCGGCCTTCTCCATCGCCACTTCCGCGTCGCGGAGGTGGGCCAGGGCGGTGCGGCGGTCGCCGGTCTGGGCGGCGGCGTGGGCCTGCTGGCCGGCGAGGAAGGCGCGCATGCGCGGTCCGGCCTGGGGTGAGGCGGCGGCTGCCGCGTCGGCCAGGCGCAGGGCCTGCGGCCCGTGGCCGAGGTCGGCGGCCTGGACGCTCATGCCGCGCAGCGTGGTGCAGTAGGTCAGGTGGTCCTCGGCCGCGCCGGCCAGTTCCAGGGCCTTGAGGTAGTACTGCTGCGCCAGCCCCTGCAGGCCCTCGTCCACGGCCATGTAGCCGGTGAGGTAGCACAGGTCGGAGGCGGCCGAGAGCATGTCCTTGCGCACGGGCTCGGGGGCGTCGGCGCGCAGGTACGCCGAGACGGTGTTGACGATGAACGAGGCGGCCATGGGCCGGGCGTGACGGCCGCCGAACCGGTCGTCCAGTTCGCTGATGCGCTCGGTCATGGCGACCACCATGTCCACCTCCGGCCGCCCGATGCGCGCAGTGCGGCCGGCCCGTACCGCCTCCATCCGGCCCACCACGTCCTGCCAGCCGGGGACGGTCAGCGCCACGGAGAACAGGCCGACGCCCAGAACGCTCCTGCGGGATGGGTCCATGTCCGTCCTCCCGAGGTTCATCAGTCCTTCCACGGTATCCGCGCCGCAGCTCGCCTCCTCGGCCTCCAGACCGATCTCGGCCAGCGTGACCGGCCTGCGCAGTCGGCGTGACAGGGCCTCACGGATGAAGGGACGTACGGCCCTGCGCGGCCGGGTGCCGCTCAGCCAGTGGCTCACCGCGGACTCGTCGTACCGCAGCGGCACCCCGGCCTCCGCCCCGACGCGGTTGACGGCCAGGGCGAGTTGGGACTGCGACCACTGGCTCTCGTTCAGGACGCGCCGCAGGCCCTCGTTCGGCTTCCTGGCTCCCATGCCCGCTCCCCCGCATCCACGCGATCTTTCATGGGTTTCACGCGCTGCCGCTCCACCCACGGTACCGCCCAGAGTAATCACACGGTTACGTATCCGTGAGCACGGAAGTGGTCGGTGCCGAAGTCCAGCGTGCGGAGGGAATCCGTCGCGCAGTCCGCCGTGACGCGGGTCCGGCCACAGCAGTCGACGGCACCCAGATCCAACTCGGCTACTTGCAAAGCCAGTTCGGAATCAGCATCCAAGCGGCACAAGGCACCGGCCGGCAGACAGCACCACCCGACAAGAGAGGGAACACCGGTGACAGTGATCGTCAAGACTCCGCCGGCCCGGAAAGCCACCACCCGGCTTCTGTGGCTGGACCTGACGCGGAAGTGCCAGCTCGCCTGCGGGCACTGCTACAACTCCTCCGGCCCGAGCGGATCGCACGGCACCATGACCCGCGATGACTGGGTCGGCGTTCTGGATCAGGCCGCGGCCTGTGGCGTGCGCGGGGTGCAGTTCATCGGTGGTGAGCCGACCATGCACCCCGACTTCACGGCCCTGGTGGACCACGCGCTGAACGCCGCTCTGGAGGTGGAGGTCTACAGCAACCTCGTGCACGTCTCCCAGGAGTGCTGGGAGATCTTCCAGCGCAAGGGACTGGCGCTGGCCACCTCCTACTACTCCGGCCGAGCCGAGACCCACAACGCGATGACCGGCCGCCGCTCCCACGCCCGGACGCGGGAGAACATCGCCAGGGCCGTCCGGCTCGGCATCCCGCTGCGCGTCGGAGTCGTCACCGGCGACGAGGACCAGGCCGCAGGTGCCCGCCGGGATCTGGAAGCCCTGGGCGTGGAGCGGATCGGTGTCGATCACGTCCGGCCCTTCGGGCGGGGCGGACAGGGCCGGGTCCCCGACGCGGCCGAACTCTGTGGCCGGTGCGGATCGGGCGTGGCCGCCATCGGTCCCACGGGGGAGGTGTCCCCGTGCGTGTTCTCCGGCTGGATGGGCGTCGGCAACGTCAGGCACACCCCGCTCGCCGCTATCCTCGGCGGCGACGCCATGACCCGCGCCACCACGGCCATCCAGGGCGCGGCCGGGAGGAACGCCCCCTGCGGCCCCGACGACGAGGAGTGCACGCCCGGCTTTCCGGGCAGCTCGTGCAGCCCGAGGAACTGAGGACGATGGACACGCCCCTTCTCGCCGCCGACTTCCGGGAGCTGATCCGCCCGTACACGGGGGAACTGGCAGACGTCCGTCCCACCACCGGAGGGCACAGCTCGGATGTCGCCACCGTGGTCGAGTGCGAGAAGGGGCCGTTCTTTGTCAAGGCGGTTCCCAACCGGCCCGGCGGCCGACGCGACTCCATCGTGCGGGAGCGGCTGATCAACCCGGCCGTACGTTCCGTATCCCCCGCGCTGCGGTGGCACGCGGAGAACGACGTGTGGGTCGTGCTCGGCTTCGACGCCGTGGAGGGGCGGGCGGCCGACTTCTCGCCGGGCTCTCCCGACCTGCCCACCGTCGTCGGTCTGGTGGACCGGATCGGGAAACTGGACCTCCCCGAGGTCGCGCGGGAGTGGCCGGAGACCCGGTGGGACCGGTTCGCCGGGGACGAGGGGCAGGCCGCCCTCCTCCGGGGCGATGACCTCCTCTACACCGACATCAACCCCGGCAACATGATGATCGGTGAGCACACCGCCTGGGCCGTGGACTGGTCATGGCCAACCCGTGGCGCGGGTTTCATCGACCCGGCCTGTCTGGTGGTGCAGCTCATCGCGGCCGGGCACAGCCCTGAGTCCGCCGAGTCCTGGGCTTCCGGCTGCGCGGCATGGGTGGATGCGGACCCGAAGGCCCTCGACGCCTTCGCCCGGGCCAACGCGCTCATGTACCGCGTCTTCGCCGACCGGAAGCCGGATGCCTCGTGGCTCGGGGCGATGGCGGACGCTTCCCGGGCGTGGGCCGACCACCGCGGCGTGAGCACGTAGCGTGGAGGACTGAGCGGTTCTCCCGGCAGGGATGCCAGCAAGCCATCCCGCCAACAGAGATAAGGGACCCCTACGGCGGTGGGGGTCCTTCGTCATGCGCGGATGCGGTTGGTGCCGTCCTTGCCCACTCCCCCCGCATCCACGCGATCTTTCATGGGTTTCACGCGCTGCCGCTCCACCCACGGTACCGCCGAGAGTAATCGCACGGTTACGTATCCGTGAGCACGGAACCGAGCGTCAGGAAGGGCGTACATGGGCGGGAACGCCTTCTCACAGGGGGTCGGGGAGCGGATCGGGGAGGGGGGTGCGCGCTCTGCGGACGGGCGCGGGGATTCCGAGGTGCGCCCGGCGGGAGCGGAGGGAAGCCCGGTGGAGGCCGTCGCCACGCCCGTGCGACCGCACACCGGCCGGCTGAGCACGGTTCCCTACATCGCCTCGTGGAGCCAGGAGCGGATGCGCCGCCCGCCCGTGGTGCGGCGGGTGGGGGTGGAGGGCGAGGGGATCGGTTTCCCCGGGGAGTCCGCGTACGACCGGGACTGGCGCGGGGTGCTGTGGACCAGGCAGACCCTCGCGCGGGGCAAGGGGCACCCCCGGTACCACACGGTGCACACGCTGCGGCAGCGAAGGGCCATGCGGCACATGCTCTGCCAGGTGTGCGGCGGGCCCACCCCGGAGGACGGCCCGCGCCTCTTCGTGCTGCGGGACGTCGGCCGCCCGGTGGAGGAGGGCGAGCGGACCACGGCGCCGCCCGTGTGCGTTCCCTGCGCCCGGATCTCCGTACGGGAGTGCCCGCGACTGCGGGAAGGGCACGTCGCCGCACTGGTGGACCGGACGTACGCCTGGGGCGTGGCCGGGATCGTCCACCACCCGGTCACGCTGGAGCCTCTCGACACCACTCTGCAGGAGGTGTCCTACGAGGACCTCGCAGTCCGGTGGACCCTGGCCCACCGGCTGATCGTGACGCTGCACGACTGCACCCCCGTGGACCTGGACGCCCTCGCCCCGTGAGCCGGGCCGCCCGCCGGGCCCCGCCCTGCCCGGTCGTCGGGCGGGGGAGGGCAAGGCCCGGCGTCATCCGGTCCGTGTGCCGGGAGCCGACGTTTTCCGGTCGCGGCTCCACAGACCTTGTGGGCCCCGTAGTCGCAGGGGTGGCATCTCCTGGGATCATCCGGAAATGACCGAATACTCATGGCCGGCGAACTCGTACGCCCAGAGGGCCCACCGTGCGCGCAATTCGTGGGCCCAGACGGCAGCGGCGCTTCCTCTCGGCACAAAGGTCGCCGGGCAGGTGATCGGACGTCAACCGTTCGGTGTGTTCATCGAGATCGATGGCCATCCTGACGCCTTGGGGCTTGCAGAGGTCACCTCGTTCCCCCGTGGAGCATCTCTGCCCGCTCTCGGAACGCGGGTCGAGGGTGAGGTGATCTGGCACACCGAGCACCACCACCAGATCAAGATCAGACTCGCTTGGGCGGGGTAGCACAGCACACGGTTGCCTCGGCTCGGCCGTCGTGGGCCGTGGGAGAGGACGATCCGCCGGCGAATCTGTTGGGCAGACCACGAAACCGTACTGAGCATCGACCGGGAGGCAGGGAAAACCTACCGCTGGGCCGGGTCTTCGTCGAGCACCAGCACGATGTGCTCGTGCTCGCCGTACCGGACCGTATCGGTGCGCCGGAAGCCGTGTTTCTCCAGCAGCCGCACCGAGCCGGTGTTTCCGACGAAGGGATCGGCGTACAGGGGACGGGCCTTCTCCCGCTCCAGGAACAGCGCCAGGGCCCGCGTACCGATACCCCGGCCCCAGTACCGCCTGCCGAGCCAGTACCCGATGAAGCGCCGCCCCTCGTCCCACCAAGCCACCACGTTGCCCGCCAGTTCCCCGTCGACGGTGACGGCCTGCACGAAGACGGTGGGATCGCCGAGGACCCTCGTCCTCCAGTGGGTCATGAAGGCCTCCCGCTCCCGGGGCGGGAACTTCGCCCGCCGCACGGCCTCGGGGTCGTGCTCCTGCGCGAAGAACTCCTCCAGATCGGCCGGTTCGACGTCTCTCAAGCGCACCTGGTCACCCATGCCGGCGAGTCTGGCGCAGGCCACTGACACTCCCGGGAGGCCAACGGCCCCAACCCGCTGTGGCGGGCGGCGGGGATGACGACGGCCCCCGGCCGGGTGGAATGGTCGGGGGCCGTTGTGAGGTGCGGAGGCTGTGGGATTTGAACCCACGGTGGTGTCGCCACCACGACGGTTTTCAAGACCGTTCCCTTAGGCCGCTCGGGCAAGCCTCCCCACGCCGCGCCGTGCGGTACGGCGTGGGGGACAGCCTAGCCGGTTCGTCAGTCGCCCTCGCGGGAACCCAGGGTCAGTTCGGCCTCGTTCTCCTTGCCGCCGCGGGTGTAGGTGATCGAGACCTTCTCGCCCGGTTCGTGGGCCCAGATCTCGCTGATCAGGGTGGGGCCGCTGTCGATCGAGACGCCGTCGAGTTCGGTGATCACGTCGCCCGGCTTCAGGCCCGCCTTGTCGGCCGGGCCGCCCGGGGTGACGGGCTCGCTGCCGTCGTCGGTGTCCTCGATGATGCGGGCGCCGTTGCCCTGGGCGCGGAGGTCGACCTGGACGCCGATGACCGGGTAGACGGGCTCGCCGGTCTCGATCAGGGCCTTGCCCACGCGCTGGGCCTGGTTGATCGGGATGGCGAAGCCGAGGCCGATGCTGCCGGGCGAGCCCTGGCCGAGGCCGCCGCCGGCCGACTGGATGGCGGAGTTGATGCCGATGACCGCACCCTCGGCGTTGAGCAGGGGGCCGCCGGAGTTGCCGGGGTTGATGGAGGCGTCGGTCTGGAGGGCGCTCATGTAGGAGGCCTTGGAGCCCTGGCCGTCGCTGGAGGCGACGGGGCGGTTCTTGGCGCTGACGATGCCGGTGGTGACCGTGCCGGACAGGCCGTACGGGGCGCCGATGGCGATGGTGGCGTCGCCGACCTGGACCTTGTCGGAGTTGCCGAGCGGCAGCGGGGTGAGCTTGGCGCCGCCTGCGTTCTTCAGCTTGATGACCGCCACGTCGTAGCCCTGGGCCCGGCCGACGACCTCGGCGTCGTACTTGCGGCCGTCGGAGAAGGTGGCGGTCAGCTCGCCGCCGTCGGCCGCGCTGGCCACCACGTGGTTGTTGGTCATGATGTGGCCCTGCTGGTCGTAGACGAAGCCGGTGCCGGTGCCGCTCTCGCCGCCGCCCTCGGCCTGGATCGTCACGACGCTGGGCAGGGCCTTGGCCGCGATGCCGGCGACGGAGTCGGGGGCGCGGTCGACCCGGTCGAGGCTGCCGTCGGCCGAGATGGTCGTCGAGCCTCGGTCCGTGCGGTCGGCGGCCCAGTAGCCGACGCCCGTGCCGACGCCGCCCGCGAGGAGGGCCGCCGCCGCGACGGCGGCGATCAGGCCGCCGAAGCGGCGCTTCCTCCCGCCCTCGGGGGCCGGCGGGGAGACGGGCGGAGCGCCCCAGGGGGAGGCCGGTCCGCCGCCGGGGGTGCCGGGTGCGCCGGG